>CAYNPF010000193.1:0-4901 GCA_964398895.1 uncultured bacterium | reverse complement strand
ATGGCGGCGGGGCGCCCGCACGGCCTGGAGCCGGTGGGGCTGGCGGCGCGGGACACGCTGCGGCTCGAGATGGGCTACATGCTGTACGGGAACGACATCGACGAGACGACCACCCCCCTCGAAGCCGGAATCGGCTGGACCGTGAAGCTGAAGAAGACCGACTTCAACGGGCGCGAGGCGCTGCTGGCCCAGAAGCAGGTGGGGCTGGCGCGACGGCTGGTGGGTTTCGAACTGGACGGGCGCCGCGTGGCCCGGCACGGCATGGAGATCCACGCCGAGGGGCGCGAGGTGGGCCGGGTGAGCAGCGGGACCTTCAGCCCGAGCCTCGAGCGCCCGATCGGCATGGGCTACGTGGAGAGCAGACTGGATCGTCCGGGCGGCACCCTGGAGGTGCTGGCCGGTGGGACGCGTCTCAATGCGCGCATCGCCCCGCGGCCGTTCTGGACGCGTGGCTCGCGCCGTTCGTGAGGAGGATGCCTTGGCCTTTCCCGTTGACGTCCGCTACACGGCCGAGCACGAGTGGGCCCGGCTGGAGAAGGACATCGTGACCATCGGTGTCACGTCGTACGCCACCGAGCAGCTCGGTGACGTCGTGTTCGTGGAGATGCCGCAGCTCGGCGCGAAGCTCGAGGCGATGAAGGCGTTCGGCGTGATCGAGGCGGTGAAGACCGTCAGCGACCTGTTCGCGCCGGTCTCGGGCGAGGTGATCGAACGCAACGAGGCGCTGGGCGACAACCCCGCGTTGGTGAACCAGGAACCGTTCGGTGCGGGCTGGATCGTGCGCGTGCGGGTGGCGAACCCCGCCGAGTACGAGCGGCTGATGTCGAGCGCGGCGTACGAGAAGCACGTCGAGGAGCAGCACGCATGAGCTTCGTCGGGCTGACCCGCGAGGAAGAGCAGCGCATGCTGCAGGCCATCGGGGTCGAGCGCTTCGAGGAGCTGCTCGCCGACGTGCCGGAGGGAGTGAGGCTCGCCCGGCCGCCCGCCATCCCGGGCCCGCTCTCCGAGATCGAACTGGGGCGGCTGCTGGGCGCGTGGGCGGACGAGAACCACGCCCGTGCGGCCTCGTTCCAGGGGGGTGGGGTCTACGAGCACTGGATCCCCGCCGCGGTGGACGCGCTCGCGTCGCGCTCCGAGTTCCTCACGGCGTACACGCCCTACCAGCCGGAGGTCGCGCAGGGGACGCTGACCGCGATCTTCGAGTTCCAGAGCATGATGGCGGAGCTGACCGGCTGCGACGTGGCGAACGCCTCGATGTACGACGGG
Organism: uncultured bacterium; assembly: GCA_964398895.1. Lineage (GTDB taxonomy): Bacteria > Eisenbacteria > RBG-16-71-46 > RBG-16-71-46 > RBG-16-71-46 > JANXPZ01. Next base: position 3,635 of record CAYNPF010000193.1, on the reverse strand, counting down.
GCGACGGCGACGGTCGAGGCCGCGCTGCTGGCGCGACGCCAGACCGGCCGGCGGCGCGTGGTCGTGGCGGGAGCGGTGCATCCGCACACGCTGGCGGTGATGCGGACCTATCTCGACCCGGCCGAGATCGTGACGGTCGCGGACGCTGACGGCCTGGCGGCCGCGGGCCGCGTGCGCGAGGCGGTCGGAACGGATGCGGCCTGCGTGATCTACCAGCAACCGAACTTCTTCGGCCTGATCGAGGACGCGAAGGCGCTCCACGAGGCGGCCCACGCCGCGGGGGCGCTGGCCGTGGCGGTGTGCGACCCGGTGGCGCTGGCGCTGCTCGAGCCGCCGGGCCGCCAGGGGGCGGACCTCGTGGTCGGCGAGGCACAGTGCCTGGGCAGCCCGGTCTCCTTCGGCGGACCGCTGCTCGGCTACTTCGCCGCCCGTCGCGCGCTGCTGCGGGCGCTGCCCGGCCGTCTGGTGGCCGAGACCGTGGACCGCGACGGCCGGCGCGGCTTCGTGCTCACGCTGCAGACGCGCGAGCAGCACATCCGCCGCGAGAAGGCGACGTCGAACATCTGCACCAACGAGGGCCTGATGGCGCTGCGCGCGACCATCCACCTCGGCCTGCTGGGCCGGGAGGGTCTGCGCGAGGTCGCGGACCTGTGCGTCCAGAAGAGCCACCACGCCGCGCGGCTGGCCGCCGGGATCCCCGGCTACGCGCTGGCGTTCACCACCCCGTTCTTCCGGGAGTTCGTGCTGCGCTGCCCGGTGGAGGCGCGGCAGGTGATCGAGGCGGGGGTGGAGGCCGGGGTGCGTCCCGGCATCAACCTCGGTCGCTTCCGCCCGGAGTGGCGGAACCTGCTCCTGGTGGCGGTCACGGAGATGCGCTCGGCCGGGGAGATCGAGCGCTGGGCGGCGACGCTGCGCCGCGCGGGAGGTGCGCGATGAGCATGCCCCGACGGTTGCTGATCGAACAGGGCGGGCCGGGACATCGCGGGCCGCGGCTGCCGGCGTGCGACGTGCCCGTCCGGCCGCTGGCCGAACTGCTGCCCGGCGTGCCGCTGCGCGACGAGCTGCGTCTGCCGCAGGTGACCGAACCCGAGGTGGTGCGGCACTTCGTCGAGCTGTCCACGCTGAACCATCACGTGGACCGCGGGTTCTACCCGTTGGGCTCGTGCACGATGAAGCACAATCCCCGGATCGACGAGGCGCTGGCGACCCTGCCGGGCTTCGCCGGGGCGCATCCGCTGGCCGGGGACGCCGCCACGCAGGGTTGCCTGCGGGTGCTGGCCGAGGTGCAGAGCCTGCTGGCGACGATCACCGGCTTCGCGGCGGTGACCACCCAGCCGGCGGCGGGCGCGCACGGCGAGCTGACCGGGCTGCTGCTGATCCGGGCCTGGCATCGCTCGCGCGGCGACGGCGAGCGGCGTCGGCGGGTGATCGTGCCCGACTCGGCGCACGGCACGAACCCCGCGAGCGTGAACCTGGTGGGTTACGAGGTGGTCGTGGTCCCGTCGCGGGCCGACGCCACGGTGGATCTCGATGCTCTGCAGGCCGCGCTCGACGATCGGGCGGCGGCCGTCATGCTGACCGTGCCCAACACGGTCGGCCTGTTCGAGCCGCGGATCCAGGAAGTAACGCGCCTGGCCCACGCCGCGGGGGCGCAGTGTTACATGGACGGCGCCAACCTCAACGCGCTGGTCGGCCGGGTGCGGCCCGGCGATCTGGGCTTCGACGTCATGCACATCAACGTGCACAAGACCTTCGCCACGCCGCACGGCGGCGGGGGCCCGGGCGGCGGGCCGGTGGCGGTGGCGCGTCATCTCGAACCGTTCCTGCCGGCGCCGGTGGCGGTGCGCGAGACGGACGGTCGCCTGCGCCTGGACTGGGAGCGGCCGCAGTCCATCGGCCGGGTGCACTCCTTCAACGGCAACTTCGCGGTGCTGGTGCGGGCGCTGGCCTACATGCTCACGCTGGGCCCCGAGGGCCTGGCGGAGGTGAGCCGGACCGCGATCCTCAACGCGAACTACCTGATGCGGCGGCTGGCGAAGGTGTACGAGCTGCCGCAGGCCCGGCACTGCATGCACGAGTTCGTGCTCTCGGGCCGGGGGCTCCGGCCGCACGGTGTGAAGACGCTCGACGTCGCCAAGCGGCTGCTCGACTTCGGCGTGCACGCGCCGACCGTCTACTTCCCGCTCATCGTCGAGGAGGCTCTGATGATCGAGCCGACCGAGACGGAGACGTTCGACCGACTCGACCACTTCGCCTCCACCATGGAACGCATCGCGCGCGAGGCGGCCGAGGATCCGCAACTCCTGCACGACGCACCGCACACCACGCCGGTGCGGCGACTGGACGAGGCGCGCGCGAGCCGCGACCCGAAGCTGGTCTGGAGCGCGCGGTAGCCCGGGCTCGCGAATCGTCCGGGCTCGACCCGTCGGAGGGAGGCAGAGGTGGAGGCCAGCGCAGGAAGCGCGCACGAGCGGGCGGTGGAGGCGTCGCCGCCCGGCCGTGAGGCCGGGGGCCCGGCCGGGGGTTCGCCGCCGCTGGCGTGGTCGGTGAATCCCTGGCGCGAGCGTCCGGTGGCCGCGGCGGGAGCCATCGTCGTCGCGCTCGGGCTGTGGCTGCTGGTGCTCCGGCTGCTACCGGGGGAGCGGGGGACCGCCACGCTGCTGGGGGTGCTCGTGCTCCTGTCGCTGTCCCCGGGCATGGCCGCCACGCAGTGCCGGGTGGACGCCGCGGGCGCGTCGCGTCGCGTCCTGTTCACCTGGGAGCGGCGTTCCTGGGAGCAGATCCGCCGGGCGCGCCTGGGGCGGCGGGGGCTGTTCGTCTCGCCGCTGGAGCGACCCGGGCGGCTGGACCGTTTCCGGGGGCTCTTCCTGCCGCTGCCGGGGCGCGCGGGAGCGTCCTGGGGGCTGGAGGCGGCACTGCGCCGGGAGCTGGACGGACATGGCCTCTGAGCCCGCCGGCTTCGCGCCCGAGGACGTCGCCCTGCTGGAGCGGGTCGCCACGCGCGTGGTCGAGCTGAGGCTCGAGGTCCCGGCGGTGCTCGCGCTCGAGTCGGTGCGCCCGCTGTCGTTCGTGGCCGGGCAGGCGATGGTCTTCTTCCAGCCCATGGTGCAGGCGTGGCTGCGCTTCGGGGACTACCGCCGCTTCGCGGCGCTGCTGGAGCGGCGCGAGGCGCTCGAGCTGTTGACGCGCCTGATCGAGCGGGGCGCCGACGCGCGCCGGGCAGCGAAGTCGTGAACGCGGCCCGGACGACGCTCCCGGGGCAGGTGCGCGCGATCCTGGCCACCGACTGCGGCTCGACGACGACGAAGGCGATCCTGATCGAGCGCCGCGACGACGCCTACCGGCTGGTCGCCCGCGGGGAGGCCCCGACCACGGTCGAGGCGCCCTTCGAGGACGTGACCCGCGGGGTGCTGAACGCGGTGCGCGAGCTCGAGGAGACGGTCGGGCGACGGTTGCTCGGCCCCGACGGCATCCTGACGCCCATGAAGGACGGCGCCGGGGTGGACCTCTACGTCTCGACCTCGAGCGCGGGGGGCGGCCTGCAGATGATGGTCTCCGGCCTGGTGCTGCAGATGACCGGCGAGAGCGCGCAGCGCGCGGCGCTGGGGGCGGGAGCGATCGTCATGGACGTCATC
>CAYNPF010000192.1:0-4921 GCA_964398895.1 uncultured bacterium | reverse complement strand
CATGTCCCAGCTCTTCTCGCTCTACGGCGACCTGACCGTCGAGGAGAACATCGCCTTCTTCGCCGGGCTCTACGGCGTGCCCCGCGCCCGCCGCGCCGAGCGGCGCGACTGGGTGCTGGAGATGGCCGGGCTGAAGGACCACCGCCGGCGCCTCACCCAGGAGCTGTCGCTGGGCTGGAAGCAGCGGCTGGCCCTGGGCACCGCGGTGCTGCACGAACCGCCGGTGCTGTTCCTCGACGAGCCGACCTCGGGCGTGGATCCGCTCTCGCGCCGCGACTTCTGGGACCTGATCGGCGCCCTGGCGGGGGGCGGCACCACGGTGTTCGTCAGCACCCACTACATGGAGGAGGCGGAGTACTGCCACCGCCTCGCCCTCATGAACCGCGGGCGCATCATCGCCCTCGACCGCCCCACCGCGCTGCGCGCCGCCATGCCCGCGCCGCTGCTGGAGATCTCCACCGACGACGCCCCCCGGGCCGTCGAGACGCTGGCCGGCGCCGACGAGGTGCTGGACGTCGGGCTGTTCGGCCGCAAGGTGCACGTCACGGTGCGCGACGCGGAACGCGCCCGCACCGCCCTGCCGGCGCGGCTGGCCGCCGCCGGCATCGCCGTGCACGACCTCCACGCCGTCGAACCGTCGCTCGAGGACGTGTTCGTCGCCCTGGTGCACGCCTCCGGCGGCGTGCTGAGCGACTGAGGCCGCCATGGACCGCGTGCGCCTGTTCGCCATGGCCCGCAAGGAGACGCTGCAACTGCGCCGCGACCCCCGCAGCCTGATCCTCGCCTTCGTGCTGCCGGTGGCGCTGCTGATCTTCTTCGGCTACGCGATCACCTGGGACGTGAACGACATCCGCATGGCGGTGCTCGACCAGGACGACACCCGTGCCTCGCGCGAGCTGGTGGACGCCTTCCTCGCCTCCAGCCGCTTCCGGCGCGTCGCCTCGCCGGCGCGCACCGCCGACATCGGGCCGCTGCTCGACCGCGGCACCGTGCGGCTGGCGCTGGTCATCCCGCCGCGCTTCGCCGCCGACCTCGGCTCCGGGCGCACCGCGGTGCTGCAGGCGATCGTGGACGGCAGCGACGCCAACACCGCCACCATCGCGCTCGGCTACACCCAGGCCATCGCCCAGCAGTACTCGACCCGCGTGCTGCTGCAGTCGCGCCGCGCCGTCCTGCCGCTGAGCGCCGAGACGCGCGTCTGGTACAACGAGGAGCTGGCGAGCCGCAACATGATCGTGCCCGGCCTGGTGGCGGTCATCATGATGATCATCGCCGGCCTGCTCACCTCGCTCACGATCGCCCGCGAGTGGGAGCGCGGCACCATGGAGCAGCTCGCCGCCACGCCGGTCAGCCGCGCCGAGGTGGTGATCGGCAAGCTGCTGCCCTACCTGGGCATCGGCATCGTGGACGTGGCGCTGTGCTCCGTGGTGGGCGTCCTGCTCTTCCACGTGCCCTTCCGCGGCGATCCCGTCTTCCTCGCCGGCGCCTCGCTGGCCTTCCTCACCGGCACGCTCGGCCTCGGACTGCTGATCTCGGCCGCCTCGCGCACCCAGCTGCTCGCCACGCAGATCGGGATGATCGCCACCTTCCTGCCCGGCTTCCTGCTCTCGGGCTTCATGTTCGCGATCGACACCATGCCGGCGCCGCTGCGGCTGGTCACCTACCTGGTGCCGGCGCGCTACTTCCTCGCCGTGACGCGCGGCATCTTCCTCAAGGGCGTCGGGCCCGAGGTGCTCTGGATCCAGGGCGTGCTCATGCTCGCCTACGCCGCGGCGGGCATCGGCCTGGCGGTGCGCGCCTTCCGCAAGGAGCTGGCATGAGGCTGCCCGAGCGCTTCGACCGCCTGCGCGAGCTGGTGCGCAAGGAGCTGCTCCAGGTCTTCCGCGACCCGCGCCTGGTGCGCATGGTCGTCCTCGCCCCGGTGCTCCAGTTGCTGGTCTTCGGCTACGTCGTCTCGACCGACGTGCGGCAGGTCACCACCTTCGTCGTGGACCAGGACCACACCGCCGCCTCGCGCGAGCTGACCCGCACGTTCTTCGCCTCGGGGCACTTCCGCCCGGCGGGCGGCTCCGAGCGGCCGCGCGACCTGGTCGCCGCGCTCGATCACGGCCGCGCCCTCGCCGGCCTGCACATCCCGCGCGGTTTCGCCCGCGACCTCGGCGAGGGCCGGGCGAAGGTGCAGATCGTCTTCGACGGCACCAACTCGAACACCGCCACGGTGGCGAACGGCTACGCCGGCCGCATCCTGCAGGCCTACGCCCTCGCCCGCGGCGGCGTGGCGCTGGTACCGCCGATCGAGCTGCGCGAGCGGGCGTGGTTCAACCCGGGCCTGGCCAGCCGCGACTACAACGTGCCCGCCGTGATGGGCGCGATCATGCTGATCCTCTGCCTGCTGCTCACCGCTTTGGCGGTGGTGCGCGAGCGCGAGCTGGGCACGCTCGAGCAGCTCATGGTCAGTCCGCTGGGTCGAGCCGAGCTGATCTTCGGCAAGACGGTGCCGTTCGCGATCATCGGCCTGGTGGACCTGGTGCTGATCGCCGCCGTGGCCCTGCTCTGGTTCCGGGTGCCCTTCCAGGGGGACTTCCTGCTGCTGCTGCTGGCCGGCGTGCTCTACCTCTTCTCCACGCTCGGTCTCGGCCTGCTGATCTCGACCATCTCGGGGACACAGCAGGAGGCGGTGATGACCGCCTTCCTGGTGATCATGCCGCTCATGCTGCTCTCCGGCTTCATGTTCCCGGTCTCGAGCATGCCGACGGTGTTCCAGTGGCTCACGCTGCTGAATCCGCTGCGCCACTTCCTCGAGATCGTGCGCGCGATCTTCCTCAAGGGTGCGGGCCTGGGCGCGCTGTGGCCGCAGTTCCTGGCCCTGCTGATCATGGGCACGGCGCTGCTGGCCATCGCCGCCGGCCGCTTCCGCAAGACCGTGCGCTAGGCCCCCGGGCGCACCCGGCGCTCTCCCGCACACCCGGCGGCGGGACGCCTGACGTTCCGTGGACGGCGCGGTCCCGACCGCGCGCGATTTGTCGTTTCTCTGCCAATCGCCGGCGCGACCCGCGCGCATGCTGGTTCCCGGAGGCCGGCGGCCCGGCGATCCGGAGGAGCCCGGGGACCGCGACGCCGATCGCGTGCCGGCGGGGTCGCGTGGATCGTGTCCCGGGCAATCCGCGGGAAGGAGATGCCACGATGATCGAGATGGAGTCCCTGCGCTGGGAGTCGAGGACCGACGCGCCGACCGGTGTGCGCATCTACCGGTTGCGCGGCGTGCTCGGCGACTCCGAGGAGTCCCACGCCTTCCTCTCGGCCGCCCGCGAGCAGATGCACGTCGAGCCGCGGCGGCTGCTGCTCGACTTCGGCGGCATCGAGCGCATGACCAGCGCCGGGGTGAGCGTCGTCATCGCCGTGCACAAGGCCGCGGTCGCGGCCGGCCGGACGGTGGCGCTGGCCGCGTTGTCCCGTCGCAACGAGATGATCCTCGAGATCGCGCAGGTCTTCCGCTACCTGCCCAGCTTCGACGACGAGCGCGCGGCGCTCGATGCCTGCACGGCGGACGGATGGGACCCGTCGCGCTAGCTGCCCGGCGCGGCGGCGGTCGCTTCCTCCTCTGGATCAGCGCGTTCGCGCTGCTCGCCGCCGCCTTCGCGGTGGACCTGGCCACGGGCGGCGAGGTGTCGGCCTCGCTGGTCTACGTGATCGTGGTCGCCTACACCGCGTGGTTCCTCGGCTCCGTCCCGGGCCTCGCCCTCGCCCTGCTCAGCGCGCTGGCGTGGCTGGCGGCCTGCGTCGCCGCCGGTCAGGAGTTCTCGGGCACGCCGGTCCTGCTCTGGAACCTCGGCGCCGAGGTGGCGATCTACTCGACCATGGCGCTGCTGCTCGGCGCCCTGCGCGACCACGTCGGGCGCATCCGCGGACTGGCCGACCGGCTGGGCGAGGCCAACCGCCGTCTCGACCACGAGGCGCAGGCGGTGGGCGAGCTGCAGCGCGAGTTGCTGCCGCCGGCACCGCCGGAGCTGCCGGGCTACCGCTGGGCGCTGCACTACGAGACCAGCACGCGCGCGGGTGGCGACTACCACGACTTCGTCGTCCGCGCCGACGGCCGAGTCGGCCTGCTGATCGCCGACGCCTCGGGACACGGCACGCCGGCCGCCGTGCTGATGGCGATGACCCGATCGCTGCTGCACGTCGTGGCGGCCGACGACGCGGCGCCGGCCGCCGTGCTCGCCCGCCTGAACCGCGAGCTGGGCCGGCTGCTGCCGGCGGGCTGGTTCGTGACGGCGTGCTACGCGGTCCTCGACCCCGCCGACGGGACGCTGGAGTACTCGCTGGCCGGCCACGAGCCGCCGCTGCTCCTGCGGGCCGAGGGGCACGCGCTCGAGCCGGTCGCCCCCCGCGGCGGCCCCCTGCTGGGGCCCTGGCCGGAGGCCGAGTACCAGGCCGGCCGCACGCGGCTGGCGCCCGGCGACGTGCTGTTCCTCTACACCGACGGCCTCAGCGAGGCGGTGAACCCGGCCGGGGAGCTGCTCGGGCTGGACGAGGTCTGCGCCACGCTGGCGGCCCTGCCGGGGCTGCAGCCGGAGACGATCCGCGACCGGGTCCTGGACCGGGTCGCCCGCCACCGGGGGGCGGCCGGGGCCTCGGACGACCTGACCCTGGTGGTCCTGGGGCGGGAGCCCTGAACGGCCGTTTCGCCGTTCTATCGCGGAATTCTTCCCGAAAAGACTCAACCGCCCGACGGATCCCACGCCGGGCGGCGGTCAGCTCGACGCGGGAATGGTCGCCGCATGAGCAAGAAGAGTATACCGCACGCGATCTGCCCAAGGGAAGTCGGGGGCCGGTCGGGTACCGGTCGGGGTACCGGTTGGCGTGCCGGTTGGTCGCCGGTCGGGGTGCCGGTCGGGCCCGACCGGCCGACGGGGGCGGCCCA
>CAYNPF010000191.1:0-4949 GCA_964398895.1 uncultured bacterium | reverse complement strand
GCTAGGGCGACGGCAAGGTGAGGGCGGGGGATCCGAGCCCGATCAAGGGAGAAGCGGAAGGCCATGTCGGACAGGGCCAGCGCTCGCGTGAACGACGGTCCCCCGGCTGCAGCTAGGCCTGGATGCGGCGGGTTGCACGACTCCAAGGGGGCGGCGGCCGGGAGCCCCGACGGAGGTGGACGACTCTTCGCAGTCCGGAATGACCTGCACGTCCATGTTCGTGCCCGCCCCCCAGGCCGGGCTCGGGAGCCCGGCGAACCACGTACCGCGCGGGTGACGCACCTACCGTCCGTGACTCCGGTCCTCCGGGGCTGGATGTCAACCGGCGGAGCCAAGACGGTCTCGGAGTATCCGCTTGGCGTCATGGGGTGCCTCTTGGACCGCACCAGCGGCGGCCAACCCTGTAGTCGCCGCGTCGGCAGGCTCACGCCTCCTCGGCCATGGTCGCCGACCACCGCCGGGCCTACGATCCGGCCGGAAATCGCGGCGGCCCGGGTCGCGCACCCACCACCGTGGGGCCGTCCCGGGCCGCGTGAGCGCGACGTCGGACTAGCGGATGTTCTTGAGGATCCCCAGCACGAAGCCCCAGTACCGCTCGACCGAACCGATGTGCATCTTCTCGTCCGGCGAGTGCACGCCCTCGAGCGTCGGCCCGAAGGAGATCATGTCCATGCCCGGGCACTTCTCGCCAATGATCCCGCACTCGAGGCCGGCGTGGATCGCCTTCACCTCGGGGGTCTTGCCGTAGAGCTGCCGGTAGGTGTCCTTGGCGACCCGCAGCACCTCGGAGTCGAGGTTGGGCTTCCAGCCCGGGTAGCCGTCACCCTGCTTCACCTTGGCGCCGCCCAGCTCGAGGACGAAGCGCACGGTGTCGCAGATGTCGTCGATCTCGGAGGCCACCGAACTGCGCTGGCTCAGCACCATGTCCACGGCCTTCGCCGAGGACTTGATCGAGGCCACGTTGGTCGAGGTCTCGACCAGCCCGGGGATGTCCGAGCTCATCTTGACCACGCCGTGCGGCAGGGCGACCAGCGTCTGCAGGAGCTTCATCTGCAGGGCCTTCTTGAACGCCGAGCGCCGCCGCGCGCCCTTCGCCTCGGCGAGGGTCACGTTCAGGCCGGGGTCGGCGCTGCCCAGCTCGGCGCGGATCGTCGCCTGGCACTTCGCCACCAGCTCGACCGCCACCGGCCAGGCCTTCTTCGGCACGAACACCAGCGACTCCGCCTCGCGCGGGATGGCGTTGTGCTTGTCGCCACCCTCGATCGTGCCCATGCGCACGCCCAGCTCGGACAGCGCCAGCAGCACGCGGGCGAGGATCTTGATCGAGTTGCCGCGGTTCTTGTCAATCTCCAGGCCCGAGTGGCCACCCCGGAGCCCCGTCACCTTGAGCAGCCCCGGCACCAGCGTGGCCGGCGCGGCGTCGGTGGTCAGCGCCCAGCGCGCCGTCGTGTTCCGGCCGCCCGAGCAGCCGACGTAGAGCGCGCCCTCCTCCTCCGAGTCGAGGTTGAGCAGGGTGCGGCCGGCGATCATCTCGCCCGAGAGGGCGTTGGCGCCGGTCAGGCCGGTCTCCTCGTCCACGGTGAAGACGAACTCCAGCGGCCCGTGCTCGAGGCTCTTGTCCTCCATGATCGCCAGGTTCGTCGCGACCGCGATGCCGTTGTCGGCGCCCAGCGTGGTGCCGTCGGCCATCATCACGTCGCCCTTGCGCACCAGCACGATCGGGTCCTTGAGGAAGTCGTGCACGGTGTCCTTGTTCTTCTCGCACACCATGTCGAGGTGGCCCTGCAGCACGACGGTGCGCACGTTCTCGCGCCCCGGCGAGGCGGGCTTGCGCGCCACCACGTTACCGACCTTGTCGGCCTTCGCCTCCAGGCCGAGCTGGCGGGCGACGCCCAGCACGTACTTGGTGATGGCCGCCTCGTTCTTCGAACCGCGCGGGATCCGCGAGATCGCCGCGAAGTACTTCCACAGCAGCTCCGGCTTCAGTCCTGCGATCGCATCCGACACAGCCAGGCTCCTTTCTCCAGCCACGGAGGACGCGGGGGAGCCGGGGGTCCCACCCCCGCCATCGCTCCCTTCGCGCCCTCCCGACGAATCGCTTCGATCGTGCTTCCTAGACCATCGCGCTCGGCGGCGCCGGCTCGTCCGGCCGTCCCGCGTTCGCCAGCGGGGTGCGGATCAGCACCCAGCCGATCACCACGAACACCAGCAGGCTGACCCCGAACGGCATCGGGAACAGCTTCGAGACCCCGGGCAGCCACTGGTCGTAGTGGATGTTGGCCACCGCCAGCGCCGCGAACAGCAGGCCGATGAGCGCCTCGCCGGCGATCAGGCCCGCCGCCAGCAGCGTGCCGTTGTTGCCGGACCGCACCGTCTGCGCCTCGTTGAAGCCCCGCTTCCTGGCGATGCTGTCGAACACGCCCTTGATCAGGCCGCCGATGAAGATGGCGAACGAGGTCTCCAGCGGCAGGTACATGCCGACGCAGACCAGCATCGGGCTCTTCACCTGCAGGAGGATGAAGCCGAACGCCATCAGCATGCCGACGATGATGAGCGGCCAGGCCATGTCGTGACCGACGATGCCCTGGGCAAGGATGGCCATCAGGCTGGCCTGGGGCGCCGGGTAGGCCCTGCCGCCCAGGCCGGTGCCGCCCATGGCGATGTCGCCCTGGTTGAGGATGACGAGCGGGATGAACATCACCGCCGACGCCACCAGCACGCCGACCATGTCGCCGATCTGCATCTTCCACGGCGTACCGCCGAGGATGTGTCCGACCTTGAGGTCCTGCAGCATCTCGCCCGCGACCGCGGCGGTGACGCAGGCCACGGCGGCCACGCCCAGCACCGCGGCCACGCCCGGCACACCGGCCACGCCCAGCGCCACCATGAGCAGCGCGGCGATGATCAGGGTCGAGATGGTCAGGCCGCTGATCGGGTTGTTGCTGGAGCCGATCAGGCCGACGAGGTTGCCCGACACCGCCGAGAAGAAGAAGCCGGCGATGATCATGACGATGGTGGCCACCAGCGCCGCCGTGGGGTGGCCGGTGAAGTACAGGTAGATGGCGAACACCGCCACCGCGGCAAGCACGATGCCCACGAACACCCAGTTGAACGGCAGGTCGCGGTCGGTGCGGATCACGTCGTGCTTGCCGACCGCGGCCTTCTTCACGTCGCCGACGGCGCGGGCCAGGCCGGAGCCCAGGCTCTTGCGCATCTTGAACAGCGTGTAGGCCGCGCTCATCAACATGCCGCCGATGGCGATCGGCCGCACGATGCCGCGCCACACCTGGTTCGCCATGCCGATCCAGGTGTCGGTCGCGGTCACGTCCGCGCCGCTGCCGGCGAGCGAGGCGGCGAGCTGCGGACCGCAGAAGTAGAGGAGCAGGGGCACGAACAGCCCCCAGGCCAGCAGGCCGCCGGTGAAGTTGAGCGCCGCCAGCTTGGGCCCGATGATGTAGCCGACGCCCATGTACGCGGGGCTCACGCCGGGAGTGCTGAGCAGCGCGCCACCGCCGGCGTTGATCGAGGCGCCGTTGGCGAGCTTGATCTGCTTGCCGGCGAAGGGGATGAAACGCTCCCAGCTCTCGGCGAACACCTTGATTGACTTGAGCGCCTGGAGCACCGCGCCCAGCGCCATCGCCCAGAAGAGGAACTGGGCGCCGGTCTGGCCGCCCTGGCCGGCCTTGTGGATCTCGGCCGCCGCCACGGACTCGGGGAAGGGCAGCTCCTTGTCCTCGACCATGACGCGCCTGAGGATCGTGACGAAGAGGATGCCGAGGATGCCGCCGACCAGCAGGATCGCCCAGGCCTCGAAGTAGTGCTGGGGCGTCCAGAACGTCTTCCACACGCCGGCGATGAGGAAGGCCGGCAGGGTGAAGATCGCGCCGGCCGCCACCGACTCGCCGATCGAGCCGACGGTTCGGGCGTAGTTCTCCTCGAGGATCGTGCCCTTCCACAGCCGCAGCAGCGCCATCCCGATCACCGCCGCCGGGTAGGTCGCCGCGATGGTCATGCCCGCCTTGAGGCCGAGGTAGGCGTTCGCCGCCCCCAGCACCACGCACATGACCAGGCCGATCACGAGCGCCTTGACCGAGAACTCCCTCATCTTGGAGTCGGCCGGAACGTAGGACTTGCTCCTCTGCTCCTCCATTGTCGCTCCTCCATGCATGCGAGCTGCGGCGGGCGGCCAGCCTGGGTCCGTCCGGACCGGTCCCGGCGACGTGGTGTCGGCGGCCGGTGGGGTGGCCTGTGGCGCCGGAAGGCGGATCCGTCCCGGACGGAGGCCTCCCAGGAAACGCCGCAGGTTAGCCGCCGGGATTCTCTTGCGCAAGCACTACTTAGGCGAACGCGCCGCACTCGGGGACGAACGTGCACTCCGCTCGCGGATGAACGCGTCGCCGCGATCCGACTTCGTCGCCCGCACGTGGGCGAGCGCCCCATGACCCACCGCCGGCGCGACTTCCGGGATGCGGCAGCGCCGCAATTCGCTCTGGCGGGGTCCATGATGCAGGGGTAATATGCCCCGGTTTGCGGGGTACAATTCCCCGTCCCAGATGAACCGGGGGTGCGGTTCCGTGCCCCCATCGCCGTCGCCGGCCGCGCCGGCGCCCATCCGCCGAGGAGGTCCGCTCCATGCTGCAGATCGACACCGGCAACACCGCCTTCATGCTCCTGTGCTCGAGCCTGGTGATGCTCATGACACCGGGACTCGCCTTCTTCTACGGCGGACTGGTCGGACGCAGGAACGTCCTCGCCATCATGATCCAGAGCTTCGTCTCGCTGTGCTGGACCACGGTGCTCTGGTACGTGTGCGGCTACTCGCTGTGCTTCTCCGGCGACGTCTATGGCGTGATCGGCAACCTCGACATGGCCTTCCTGCGGGGCGTCAACCTCTTCGCGCCCTCGCCCAACACCAGCATCCCGATGATCGTGCACATCGCCTACCAGAT
>CAYNPF010000190.1:0-4971 GCA_964398895.1 uncultured bacterium | reverse complement strand
AAGGGTGCAGCGAGACGCTCACCCCCTCGAGACCCGCCAGCGCGGCGTTCAGCTCGGCCAGCACGCCCTCGCGCGTCTCGCCGCGCACCAGGCGGCGGTCGAAGCGGGCGGTGGCGTGGTAGGGCACCATCGCCGAACCGGGGAAGGGCAGCGAGCTGACCTCGACCAGCTCGGCGTGGCCGCGACCGAGCAGCTCGTCGGTGCGCGGCGTCATGGCGCGAACGCGGGCGATGGCCTCGGTGAGCCGGTAGACGGCGTTGATGCCGTTCTCCGCGCGCGAGGTGTGCGCGGCGCGCCCGGCGGCCTCGACCACGAGGCTGGCGCGCCCGCGGTGGCCCAGTCCCACCGCCAGGCCGGTCGGCTCGCAGATGATCGCGGTGCGCACGCGGTGCCGCTCGAGCAGGTGCCCGAGCGCCAGGCCCTCGATGCGCTCCTCGCCGACGCCGGCCGAGACCAGCACCTCGCCGCGCAGCTCCGCGCGCGGCAGCCGGCCGATCGCGACCACGGCGGCGGCGAGCGAGCCCTTCACGTCGGTGGTGCCGCGGCCCCAGATGCGGCCGTCGCGGCACTCGGCCGCGAAGGGCGGGAAGCGCCAGCTCGACGGCTCGGTGGCCGGGACCGTGTCCATGTGGGCGTCCAGCAGCAGCGCGCCGCCCTCCGGCGCGCCGGGGCCGCGGCGCACGCCGAGCACGCTGCCCAGCTCGTCGTAGCGCACCTCGTCGTAGCCCACCTCCGTCATGGCCCGGCCGACGGCCGCGGCCACCTCGCGCTCGCCGCCCGAGGGACTCTCGAGGCGGACCAGCTCGCGGCACAGCGCCAGGGTCCCCGACTCCAGTTCCGCGCTCATCGTGTCGCCCTCCGGTCGTCGCACGTTGCCGCGGCGACCGGCCGAGGCTAGCATGCCGGCGACCGGTGTGCCCAGGACCTGGAGGTGGCATGGCCGAGTACCGTTTCCCGCCGCTGGTGGATCTCGAGGACGACGCGCCGCGCCGTCCGGTGGTGACGCACGACGAAGCCGAGGAGCGCGCCTTCCTCGCGCACCTGCGCCGCGGCGTGGTCGGCGCCGACGCCCGGGTGCGCACCCCGGAGGGGGAGAAGCCGCTCCGCTACTTCGACTACGTCGCCTCGGGGCGCTTCCACTCGGCGATCGAGGACGAGCTGGCCGCCCGCGTGCTGCCCTACATGGCCAACACCCATACCGAGTCGTCGTACACCGGCCTGCTCATGACGCGCTACTACGAGGGCGCGTTCCGCCGCATCGGCCGCTACCTCAATGCCGGGCCCGACGACGTGCTCATCCCGGTAGGCTCGGGCTCGACCGGCGCGGTGAACCGGCTGATCACCATCCTCGGCCTGCGCCTGCCCTGCCAGCTCGAGGATCGCTACCGGCTGTCGCGCCACATCCCGGCGGCGGAGCGCCCGATCATCTTCCGCAGCCACATGGAGCACCACAGCAACGACATCACCTGGCGCGAGACCGTGGCCGAGACGGTGTACGTGGACTTCGACGAGCAGGGGCGCGTGAGCCTCGATCACCTCGACCGGCTGCTGGAGAAGCACGAGGCGCGGCCGCTCAAGATCGGGACGTTCTCGGCGGCCTCGAACGTCACCGGCATCCTCAACGACACCACCGCCATCGCCCGCGTGCTGCACGCCCACGGGGCGCTGGCGTTCTTCGACTACGCCGCCTCCGGGCCCTACGTGGACATCGACCTGCACCCGCGCGCCGGGGCACCCGGCAACGCCGGGTCGGGGAGCGCCGACGAGGCCGCCGCCAAGGACGCGGCGTTCTTCTCGGTGCACAAGTTCCTCGGCGGCCCGCGCACGCCCGGGCTGCTGGTGGCGAACCGGAAGCTGTTCACCAACCGCGTGCCGGCGGAGCCGGGCGGCGGCACGGTGCTCTACACCTCGCCCACCGACCACGTCTACCTGCCCGACTACTTCCACCGCGAGACCGGCGGCACGCCGCCGATCGTCGGCAGCATCCAGGCCGGGCTGGCCTTCGACCTCAAGCACGCCATCGGTCCCGAGCGCATGCTGCGCGTCGAGCAGGACTACCTGAAGCGGGCGCTGGCGGCGTGGACCCGCGATCCCGATCTCGAGATCCTCGGTCACCTCGAGGCCGAGCGGCTGGGCGTAGTGTCGCTCATCTTCCGCGGCGTGCACCACAACCTGGCCGCGACGCTGCTGAACGACTACTTCGGCATCCAGGTGCGCGGCGGCTGCATGTGCGCCGGTCCCTACGGGCACGAGCTGCTGCACATCGACGACCGGGTCTCGCAGACCATCCGCCGCCAACTGGTGGCCGGCCACATCGGCGTCAAGCCCGGCTGGGTGCGCATCTGCTTCTCGCCGGTGACCGGCGAGGACGAGTTCCAGGCCCTGCTCGAGGGCGTGGACTTCGTCGCGCGCAAGGGCCGCGACTACCGCGACCGCTACACGCTCGACGACGCGACGGGGGAGTGGCGCCGCACGGCCGCGGTGTAGCCCGCAGGGCCATCTGGTATATTCCGGTGCGGTGCTGATTTGCTATTGGCTCTGCGTCGTGTTGCCCACTACTCGACGTGCGGTAAGGGTCTCGGGCCGACCCTGGGCCCAGCCGGCAGGCTGGGCCCAAGGTACCGGCTCTTAGGAACGATTGCCCATGCACGCACGCTGGCACATATCCGTTCGGCTCTCCCTGTTCATTGCTGTAGCCGTTGGCCTGAGCGCGGGATCCTGCTCAAAGGACCATGTCAGCGGGCCGGGGGTGGGGGGGTGCCCACTGGTAGCGAGGACCTACGCGTCGTTTGACACGTACCCGACGTGGTCTCCTGGTGACACAGCCATCGCGTATTTCCATGCACCCCGCGACACGACGGACTCGATCGCCATCTTCGTCGCTCCGCTCGAAGGCCGGGCGCCCTACAAGCTGCTGGCCATCACGGACCCCTGGGCCGCGGCGCTGACCTGGTCCCCGGATGGATCTCGCATTGCGATGTATTACCAGTCCAACGTCTGGACGCTAGATGTGGCGACGCGAGCGCTGCGTCAGTGGACGGACCGCGCCCCCTTTGTCAGCGGGCCAGCGTGGTCTCCGGATGGTCGCTACCTCCTCTACGAGACGTCTCGGCTCTCCGGCGAACCGGATTCTGCCGGCGGCTTGCACTTGATCAGCATGGTCGATGGAACGCAACGCGCGCTCCTGCACGGGGCGGGGCTACCCACCTACGCCAAGACGACCGCTCGGTTCTCGCCTGATGGCCATCAGATCGTGCTTTCGACGACCACTGACAACGGCTACACCTTCGAGCTGTTCCTCGTTGGAGTCGATGGCTCGGACTACCGCCAGTTGACCCATCTCGGGGGATCCGCGCTAGACCCCCAATGGTCTGCCGACGGGCTGCGCATCCTCTTCGACTTCACTCCCGCGCCGTGCTACCCAGAAGGTGCGGAGAATCGGACAACGTGGGTCATCAACGCCGATGGCAGCAGTCCCCGGCAGTGGCCCGTCGCGCTCGGCGACGTATCGGTGCAGTTCGGGTTCCCTTGTGCTCTTTCGCCCAGCGGCGCTAGCGCCGCTTTCACCGCGCTGGACTCGACGCGCACCGTCGGCGTGCTGTGGACGAGCGCACTGGACGGGACCAGGCGCTATCAACTGACTACAGCCTACTGAGACCGAGACTCAGAGGTGTGCTCCTCGAGCTGCCGGTCGGAGCCGTGCAGGCTATGGAGCGTCCGTCGAGGCCAAACGATAGTCTGATCGGGCACAGGATGCCCGATCCCGCGGGGCTTCTCGCACCCATCAGTCCCTCGACACGAAGGGACGCACTGCCAGACCCGACGCCGTTGGCTCGAGGGCGCGAGACAGGAGACCGAGTGGTACGCCGAGGCCGGGAGCGAACCCCGACTTCACTCGCAGGCGGTCAATACAGCCCGAGATCGCCAGCCGATCTCCAGACCACCCGGCCGGTAGTGGAACGAGCAGGGAGTCGCCGACGGCGAGTTCCGTCAGACAAGTACGCGACAGACGTGGGGTCAGGACTCGTGGAACCGCTGCTCCCTCCCCCATGACCCAGCCCTGGCTGTCCACCGCGCAGGTGAACCAGTCACCCGGACCCGTGAAGGACATCCCCGTGACTCTCACGAGCGCGACCGCACCCGCCCCCCTGAACTGCGCGTTGCTGTTGGTGGCGAGGGCCGCGGTGATCCCGGAGTCGACGGCCGCGTAGGTCATGGGAGCGCTCTTCATCTCGCCCCCCATCTGGATCCCGGTCCCGGCTCGGGGCAGCACATGGCCGGTCGTGGTGATCAGCGCACAGTTGCCCCACAAGCGCCATCCATCCGTGCAGTCGTGGAACGCCCACACGATCGCCCGGACTCCCGGGGCGAGACCACCGTCCGGGTACCACGCCCACCGGGAGCATGTGACCACGAGGAGCGAGTCGTCCGCACAGCCGGCCAGGACTCTCTCCACGCGAAAGTGGACGTCCTTGACCGGAAGTGCACGAGTCCCCGGGTGCCCACAGCCGCCGAGACCGTTGCGCACGATCGTGTCAACTGCCGCCACGCTCCCGATGAAGGAGAGCTCCTGATTCGCGACGAAATCGGGGAAGTCCGGTCCCTCGGTGATGACCCGGCCGTCCTGCGAACGAGCGCCGCTGCAGAGCATCATCCCCAACGCGATGCCCCAGACGACAGCCCGACCGAGCGTCTTCCTCCTGCCCGATGCCCGCACCTGTCGGCACACGTCGCCACCTCCGGCGTCCAGCGGGAGCACCAGCACCAGCTTCGTCATCGCCATTGCCCCCGACGTCGTGCCCGCCCAGTGTAGTGGACCGCCGCGCCCGGACTCTCCCCGGGATGCCGGGAGAGCGCATGAAGCTCGCGCGGCGCCGTCCGAGCGGGCGCGCTCAGGCCAGCAGGTTCTTCGTCCTGCCGTACATGGCGTAGCGGCCCGGGCCGCTGAGCAGCAGCACCAGCGCCATCACG
>CAYNPF010000189.1:0-4981 GCA_964398895.1 uncultured bacterium | reverse complement strand
TGAACCGCCCCGGCTTTCCCGGAGGCTCCGATCCTTGAGAGGATGGGGTCATGGGAACGCCCAAGAAGTACTCGCCAGAAGTGCGTGAGCGTGCGGTCCGGATGGTGCGGGAGCACGAACATGAGCACGGGTCGCAGTGGGCCACGATCTGTTCGGTCGCCGAGAAGATCGGCTGCTCCTCCGCGACCCTGCGCAACTGGGTCCGGCAGACCGAGCGGGACCAGGGGCAGCGCCCCGGCCTGACGACCGATGAGCGACAACGCCTGAAGGATCTCGAACGCGAGAACCGCGAGTTGAAGCGGGCGAACGAGATCCTGAAGTTGGCCTCGGCGTTTTTCGCCGCGGCGGAGCTCGACCGCCGAACGAAGTGATGGTGTCGTTCATCGACGCCCACCGGGGCGCCTACGGGGTCGAGCCGATCTGCGCGGTGTTGCCGATCGCCCCATCCACGTACCACCAGCACAAGGCCCGGCAGGCCGATCCGACGCGCCGGCCGGCCCGCGCTCGGCAGGATGAGGCGCTGCGGGGCGAGATCCGCCGGGTCTGGCAGGCGAACTTCGCGGTCTACGGGGTGCGCAAGGTGTGGCGCCAACTGAAGCGGGAAGGCATCGCGGTCGCTCGTTGCACGGTTGCTCGCCTGATGCGGCAGATGGGCCTGGCGGGCGCGGTCCGCGGGCGCAAGTTCAAGACCACGATTCCCGATACTGCCGCGGTGCGGCCGCCGGACCTGGTGGAACGCGAGTTCAACGCGCCGTGTCCCAACCGGCTTTGGGTGGCCGACCTGACCTACGTGGCGACCTGGCGCGGGTTCGTCTACGTGGCGTTCGTGATCGATGTGTTCTCGCGCCGCATCGTGGGTTGGCGGGCGTCAAACTCGCTGCGCAGTGATCTTGCTCTGGATGCACTGGAGCAGGCGCTCTACGAGCGACGTGAGAGCGGGACGGACGGGTTGATCCATCACAGCGACCGCGGGGTGCAATACCTGTCGATTCGCTACACCGAACGTCTGGCCGAGGCCGGGATCGAGCCCTCGGTCGGCAGCATCGGCGACTCGTATGATAACGCGCTGGCCGAGTCGGTCATCGGCCTGTTCAAGACCGAGGTGATCCGGCGTCGGGGGCCGTGGCGCAGCCTCGAGGAGGTCGAGTTCGCAACGCTCGAATGGGTCGCTTGGTTCAATCACCGGCGTCTGCTCGAGCCGATCGGGTATGTTCCCCCGGTCGAGCACGAGGAGGCGTACTATCGTCGCCAGGCGGCTCCGGCCGAGTTGGTGGCACTCACGTAGCGAGCTCTCCGAAGAACCCGGGGCGGTTCACAGTGCGAGACAGCGTCTGCCCATGGGGAGGTCGGCGTCCGCGAACTGAACCGTGCTTCCGAGGGTACGTGCATCGATGTAGACGGCGACCTTTCTCTCCTCACTCGCCAGACGCGAACAGAGCACCTTGAACACATGTGTCTTTCCAGTTCCTCGCCGCCCGTAGAGGATCTGGCTATTGTCGTTCAGGAGCTGGGGCAGGATGCCAATGTCCACGAAGGTATCAAGCAGCTTCGCAATCTCGGCCTGCTTCTCCGATCGCTGAAGAATGCGGGAAACCGCACCTGCTACCTGTGGGTCAGTGACCATTGCCTTGCCCCCTCCGGGTACCCGATCGCTCGATCCCCCGTGCCACGCGACGAAGCTCCGTGCGCGGCGGTCTCCGACACCGCTGCCCTTGCCACACGGCCTGCTGGTCCCGGTTTGGTCCCGGTCTCAACGTCCTTTCGGGTCCCGAGCCGTCTCTTCCAGTCCCGTGACAGCATAAGCCCCAAGGATCTCTAAGTCCTTGGGGCTCATGCTAAGTAGTACTCGCGTCGCCTGCTAGGCCGCAAGGCCCATTTCGTCCTGTGTTTATGCTGATCCGCGTTAGGAAACCGCTGCTCTATCCGTCTGAGCTACGGGGCCACGGGCGGGCCACTTTGCTGCATCCCTGCGCGTTGCGCAACTCGGCTCCGCTCGCACTTGAACAGGCGCGCAGGCTCGCTGCTACAGCCCGTGCTACAAGTCGCGACCGCAATCAGGACGGCAACGCCACAGCGGGCCATCCCCTCCCGCCATTGCGCGCCTTGACGCCGTCTCGCAGCAGCTGCACCGAGGCCGTATCTGCGGTCGAGCCTGGGCTGCTCACGACGATCTTCCACCGTGCCCAGTCCCGAGCGTGGGTGAGTCTCACCGCGTCCCGACGGTCGAGCACTATCACGCTGTCGCGGAAAGCCAGGACCTGGACTGAGCCCGTGTTCGCCCGCGGCCCGACCAGCCAATCTCGCCGCATTCGAACCGTCAACGTCCAGGTTCCGGGCCTCGGGTCAGTGAGCTCGAAATAGCCACCCGGCTGCTTCAGGTAGCCCCGGCACTCAAGCTGCCAATCCGGATTGGCAGCCACGCGGCAGCCAGGGATCTGACTGCTCCTTGTGCTGTCGGTGACAGTCGCCGTCCGCCCGAGAGGGTCACGCAGCGTCGTCTCGGCATAGCCCGCCATCGCCTCGATTCTGACCCGTTCTATTCCCCGGACGTCTCGAGCTCCGTCGCGGGCCGCGGAGTCAGAGACGGCCAGGGCCAGCAGCGCTCCTAGAAGAGGCACCACCCGCCAGCTACGCCGATTCACGGCACCCTCCCTCCCTTGCCGACAACCTCTCCGCCTCTCGCCCCACCGCCTCATCGCTCAGCCGCGCGTACCGCTGCGTCGTGACGATGCTCGCGTGACAGTCTGCCCGTTGGCACAGGAGTCGTGCACGAAGTCGTAGGCCCAGACCTGATTGGGGCCGGTCGGGGCCAGCACCCGCGCCCTACCCGTGCGGATCTTCCGGCACTTCCGCCGCCGCTGATGCAGCCCCAGCAGCCGCCAGACCCGGCGCACCCGCTTTC
Source organism: uncultured bacterium (assembly GCA_964398895.1). Classification (GTDB taxonomy): domain Bacteria; phylum Eisenbacteria; class RBG-16-71-46; order RBG-16-71-46; family RBG-16-71-46; genus JANXPZ01. The sequence continues at coordinate 2,079 of CAYNPF010000189.1, read as the reverse complement.
GGTTCACCCGCCAGCCCCCACGTCGCAGCAGTGCCCAGGCGAACCGGCGCCCGTAGGCCGCCCGTTTCGCTGCGATCCGGGTCAACTCGCTCGCCAGCTCGGCGTCCCGCGCGGGCATCGTGCTCACGTAACCCAGGGCGAACCGACTCACTTGCAGCAGCGCACAGGCGCGGCGGACCGATCGCCCACGACTCAGGGCGTAGTCCACCTGTTCACGGCGAGCCTGTGCGCTCACCATTTTCGGGCGTTGATCTCCTTAACCGAGATTATTCACGAAGGGTAGAGACGCGAAGACCTCCGTGTGGTAGAAGGCGCTTGACGAGAGTGCTTTCCCACGAACGGAGGTCTTCGACGTGCGCAACGATACCACACAGTCTGTGCTGTTCCCCGCCCTGTTTCGCAAGCCCCTGCACGCCCGCTTCGACCAGCCCCAGGCCAGTTCCGACGGTGGCGCCGTGGTGCTGGCCGCCGCAGACCGGCGGCTCGGCCTGATCGAGCGGCTGGCGGGCTGCCTCGACGATCCCCGCGACCCGGCCAAGCGCCGGCACGAGCTACGTGAGTTGCTGGCCCAGCGCATCTTCGGCTTGGCCTGCGGCTACGAGGACACCAACGATGCCGCCCGGCTCGCCGAGGATCCCATCCACAAGCTGCTGCTCGGCCGGGATCCGATCCACGGGGCCGCTCTGGCCTCCCAGCCCACGCTGTCGCGCTTTGAGAACGGGGTCGATCGGGGTGAGTTGCTGGCAATGAGCGAAGCGCTGCTCGAGACCGTGCTGGCCCGCCGGCCGCGCCGCAAGGTCCACCGGCTCACCGTGGACCTCGACGTCACCGACGATCCCACCCACGGCGCCCAGCAGCTCAGCTTCTTCAACGGCCACTACGGCACCGCCTGCTACCTGCCGCTGCTGGCCTTCGTCACCTTCCACGGCGAGGCGGACCAGCACCTGGTCGCGGCGATGCTCCGTTCCGGCAAGGCCCCGACCGCGCGCGGCACCCTGGCGCTGCTGATCCGCTTGCTCGGCACCCTGCAGGAGCGCTACCCCGCGGTGCGCATCCTGGTGCGACTGGATGGTGGCTTCGCCGGTCCCGAGTTGCTCACCTTCCTCGACGAGGTCGAGGTCGACTACGTGGTCGGCCTGCCCGGCAACCCGCGCCTGGAGCGGCTCGCCGCGCCGCACCTCGACGCGGTGCGGCTGCGCTCCGCGCTCACCGACGCCACCGAGCATGACTACGCCGAGGCCCGCTACTCGGCCCGAAGCTGGGACCGTGAGCGGCGCGTGGTGATCAAGGCCGAGGTGGTCCAGCACCCGGGGCGCGAAGCCAAGGACAACCCGCGCTTCGTGGTCACCAACCTTACGGGCGATCCGCAGCGGATCTACGAGCGGGTCTACTGCCTCCGGGGCGAGATCGAGAACCGCATCAAGGAGCTCCACCTCGGCCTCCAGCTCGATCGCACCAGCTGCACCCGCTTCCTTGCCAACCAGCTGCGCGTGCTCTTGACTGCCGCCGCGTTCGTGCTGCTCCAGGAGGTGCGCCGTCGGGCGGCCGGCACCCGCTTTGCCCGCGCCCAGGTCTGGACCCTGCGCGAGCAACTGCTCAAGCTCGGCGCCTGGGTCACGGTCTCGGCCCGCCGCATCGTGCTCCACCTGCCCGCGGCGTTCCCGTTCGTCACGCCGTGGCGCCGTGTGGCCCTGGCGCTCGGGGCGCGCAGCGGATAGCGCGACACCCAGTCTCCCGCAGACCGCCGTCCACATCCCCTCGCGGCGGAGCCTTGCCCACTTCGCCCCCGATGGGCCTTCGGCGCCCCGAAGAACCCTGCGTCGGCGACCCTGTGCTGCCCATCGGCGCTCGCCCGCACCGCCGCCGACCACGAACGCGGTCAACAGGCCGCTTCAAGCTCCGCGCGCTGGCGCTCGTGAATAAACCGGGTTAAGGACCTCGATGTCCAGGTCCCGCTCGGCCACCAGCTTCTCCAGCCGGGCGTTCTCCTGCTGCAGCCGCCGCAGCTCGGCGGCCTGGCTGGCGGTGAGCCCGCTGAACCGCTTCCGCCACCGGAACAACGTGGTCTCGGTGATGCCG
>CAYNPF010000188.1:0-4995 GCA_964398895.1 uncultured bacterium | reverse complement strand
GCGGCCCGGCAACTACGAGCTGCCGCTGGGCACGCCGCTACGCGTGCTGATCGAGGAGCACTGCGGCGGGATGCGCGACGGCATGACGCTGCAGGCGGTGATCCCGGGCGGCTCGTCGGTGCCGCCGCTGCCCGCGGCCCTGCTCGACACCCGCATGGACTTCGAGTCCATGGCCGAGGCCGGCACCATGCTCGGCTCGGGCGCGGTGATCGTCATCGACGGCGAGACCTGCATGGTGGACGCGCTGCGGAACCTGCTGCGCTTCTACGCGCACGAGTCCTGCGGCAAGTGCACGCCCTGCCGCGAGGGCACCTACTGGATCTCGCAGATCCTCGCGCGCCTGGAGCACGGCGGCGGCCGGCCGGGCGACGTCGAGCTGCTCGCCGACCTCGCGGACAACATCTGCGGCCGCTCGTTCTGCCCGCTGGGCGACGCCGCGGCCATGCCGGTGCAGGGATTCCTCAAGCACTTCCGCGCGGAGTTCGATTACCACGTCGAGCACGGAGGCTGCCGCGTCAACCGGCGCCGGGCCTCGCTCGCGGCGACCACGGAGGTGAAGCGGTGAGCGCCCTCGTACGGGTCACCATCGACGGGCGCACGGTCGAAGTCCCGGCCGGCACGCTGATCACCGAGGCCGCCCGCGTGGCGGGCGTGCACATCCCGGTCTTCTGCTCGCACGAGAAGCTGCCGCCGCTGGGCGCCTGCCGTATCTGCCTGGTCGAGGTCGGCATGCCGAAGCGGGACCGCGAGGGCCGGCCGGTGACGGCCGCCGACGGCGCTCCGGAGATCGCCTGGAATCCCAAGCCGCAGACCGGCTGCACCACGCCGGTGTGCGAGGGGATGGCGGTGCGGACCGACTCGCCGATGGCGGTCAAGGCCCGCAAGGGCGTGATGGAGTTCCTGCTCGTCAACCACCCGCTCGACTGCCCGGTCTGCGACGAGGGCGGCGAGTGCCAGTTGCAGGACCTGGCCTTCGCCTTCGGCGCGGACTTCTCGCGCATGGCCGACGCCAAGCGCACGTTCGTCTCCGAGGACCTCGGTCCGGTGGTGAAGAAGGAGGCGAACCGCTGCATCGTCTGCACGCGGTGCGTGCGCTACTGCGACCAGGTCATGGGCGAGGACGCCCTGACCGTGCACCAGCGCGGCGTGCGCAGCGAGATCTCCTCGTTCGACCGGCAGCCGCTCGAGTGCGAGCAGTGCGGCAACTGCATCGAGGTCTGCCCGGTCGGCGCGCTGACGGCGCTGCCCTACCGCTTCAAGGCCCGGCCCTGGGACCTGCGTCAGCACGTCACGATCTGCCCGTGGTGCTCGAACGGCTGCTCGGTGCGGCTCGGCGTGCGCGGCATGGAGATCCTGCGCGCGCGCGGCACCGAGCGCCGCGGCGTGAACCAGGAGTACCTGTGCGTGCGCGGGCGCTTCGGCTACGCCTACGTCAACGACGAGGCGCGGCTGTCCGGCGCCCGGCTGCGCCAGGGCGACGCGCTGGTCCCGGTCGCGTTCGACGAGGCGGTCGCCTTCGCGGCGTCGCGGCTGCGCGAGATCGCCGCCCGCGACGGCGCCGGCGCGATCGCCTTCCTCGGCGGCGAGTCGCTGACGCTCGAGGAGCAGTACCTGTTCCAGAAGCTGGCGCGCGCCGTGCTCGGCACGAACCACGTGGACGCGCGCACCCGGCTGCCGCAGCCGCTGGCCGGCGACGCCGTCCTGCGCGCGACCGGCGGGGGGCGTCCGCTGCTCTCGCTCGACGCGCTCGGTCGGACGCGCGAGGTGCTGGTGCTCGGCGACGACCTGCAGGGCGAGTCGCCGCTGTTGCAGGCCGTGCTGATCCGCGGGGTGCACCAGAGCGGACTGCACCCGACGATCGCGCACCCTCGGCGGGTGAAGCTGGCGCGGGCGAAGTTCGGCGGTGCCCACCTGCAGTTCATCCCCGGCAGCGAGCTGGCCCTGCTGAACGGGCTGACCCGCGCGACCCTCGAGGCCGGCGGGCCGGACCCGGCGGCGCTGCCCGCCGAGGTGGCCGCGGGACTGCCGGCGCTGCGCGCCGCGCTGGCCGAGTGGACGCCCGAGCGGACCGCGGAGCGCACCGGCGTGCCGGCGGCGGAGATCGTCGCGGCGGCGCGGCGGCTGCGCGAGGGGCCGAGCCGGGCGATCCTGATCGGTCGCGCCCTCACCGAGCACCCGCAGGCGGCGGCGCTGCTGGCGGCGGTCGAGAACCTGGGCTGGGCCACGGGGGCGCTCACGGCCGCGGCCTCGAGCGTGCTGTGGGCCGGACCGCAGAGCGGCTCGCAGGGCGCGCTCGACATGGGCCTGGTGCCCGACCGGCTGCCCGGCTACGTGCCGGTGGACGACGCGGCGGCGCGGGCGCCGTTCGCGAAGCAGTGGGGCGCGACGCTCGACGCCGCGCCGGGCCTGACCGCTCCCGAGATCCTGGCCGCCGCGGCCGCCGGCCGCATCAAGGCGCTGTGGATCGTGGGCGACGAGTGGCTGCGCAGCGCACCCGATCGGGCGCTGGCCGAGCAGGCGCTGGCCCGGGCCGAGCTGGTCGTGGTCAACGAGCTGTTCCCGACCGCGACCGCGGAGCGGGCCCACGTCGTGTTCGCCGCGGCCGCCTTCGCCGAGAAGGAGGGCGTGAAGGTGAACTGCGAGCGGCGGCTGCAACGCGTCGCCCGCGCCCTGGCGCCGCGGCGCGGTACGCGCGGCGACGGCGAGATCTTCCAGGCGGTGGCCCGCGCGCTGGGCGCCGACTGGGGCTACCGCGGCAACGAGGACGTCTTCCGCGAGATCGCCCGGCTGGTGCCCGGCTACCACGGGCTGTCGTGGGGCTCGCTGCTCCCGCTCGGTCCGGCTTGGTCGTGCGAGCCGCGCGTCGCCGCCGCGGTGCGGCCGGTGACGACGGAAGCGGCGGCGGCGGGCGAGGGGCTGTGGCTGCTCGCGGGCGGCACGCTGTTCCAGCAGGGCAGTCTCGGACAGCGCGTCGGGTTGCTGACGAAGCTGGCCGGGCTGGCGGTGGCGCGGTTGCATCCCGCGGAGCTGGCGCGGCTCGGGGCCGCGGCCGGCGACCGGCTGGAGCTGAGCGGGCCGGGCGGCAGCCTGCTGCTGCCGGCGGCGGCGGACGAGGACGTGCCGCCGGGCGCGGTGTTCGTGCCCTACGCCCACCGCGAGGTCGAGCTCAACCGGCTGGGGGCGCCGATGGGCGCCGGGCTGCGGGTGCGCGTGCGGCGCGACGGGCCGGCGGGAGGGACGGCGCGATGATGCCGGCGATCCTGGCCTTCTTCCGCGATCCCATCGTGCAGCTGGTGCTGTGGACGCTGGTCAAGCTGCTGGTCGTCCTCGTCGTCATGCTCGGCATCGTCGCCTACCTCACCTTCGCCGAGCGCAAGGTGGCGGGCCACATCCAGCAGCGCCCGGGGCCCAACCGCGTGGGGCCGTGGGGGCTGTTCCAGTGCATCGCCGACATCGTCAAGCTCCTCGTGAAGGAGGAGTTCATCCCCGACCAGGCCAACAAGGTCATCTTCCACCTCGCCCCGATCCTGGCGGTGGTGCCGGCGCTCACCACGTTCGCCGTGGTCCCGGTGGGGCCCAACTTCCAGGTCACCGACGTGAACGTCGGCCTGCTGGTCTTCCTGGCGATGTCGGGGCTGGGGGTCTACGCGATCACGCTGGCCGGCTGGTCGTCCAACAACAAGTACTCGCTGCTCGGCGGCATGCGCTCGGCGGCGCAGATGGTCTCCTACGAGCTGTCGCTGGGGCTGTCCACGATCGGAGTGCTGCTGCTGGCCGGCTCGCTGTCGCTGCACGACATCGTCGGCGCGCAGCAGGGCTGGTACCACCTCGGGGCGGTGCCGTTCCCGCGCTGGTTCGTGTTCACCCAGCCGGTGGCGTTCGTGATCTTCGTGATCTGCGCCTTCGCCGAGACGAACCGCGCGCCCTTCGACCTCCCCGAGGGGGAGTCGGAGCTGACCGGCGGCTTCCACACCGAGTACGCCAGCATGAAGTGGGCGATGTTCTTCCTCGGCGAGTACATGAACATGATCACGATCTCCGCCATCACCATCACCCTGTTCCTGGGTGGGTGGGGCGGACCGTGGCTGCCGCCGTCGCTGCAATTCCTGTGGTTCTTCGTCAAGCTGTTCGCGATGATCTTCCTGTTCATGTGGGTGCGGTGGACGTTCCCGCGCCTGCGCTACGACCAGCTCATGGCCTTCGGCTGGAAGGTGCTGCTGCCGATCGCGCTGCTCAACGTGCTCGCGACCGGGGTGGTCGTCTACTGGGTGGGTGCCCGATGATCCCGCTCGTTCCGCTCCTGTTCCTGGCGTTCGCGGCCGTGCTGGTGGTCTCGAGCCTGCTGGTGATCCTGCACCGCAGCCCGGTGGCCAGCGCGCTCTTCCTGGTGCTCGCGTTCTGCTCGCTGGGCGCGATCTACCTGCTGCTCCACGCCGAGTTCATCGGCCTGGTGCAGGTGGTGGTCTACGCCGGCGCCATCATGGTGCTGTTCCTGTTCGTCATCATGTACCTGAACCTGGGCCACGACGTGGAGAGCGGGGTGACCATCGTCCTGCGCCGCGGCCTGGGCTGGCTGCTGGGCCTCGCGCTGCTGGCCGAGGGGGTGCTGCTGGTCTCACGCGGGCTGCACCTCGGGCCGGCAACGACCGTCCCGGTCGCGGGCGGCAACACCCAGCAGCTCGGCCTGCTGCTCTACTCGCGCTACCTGTTCCCGTTCGAGCTGACCTCGATCGTCCTGCTGGTGGCGATGATCGGCGCGGTGATGATCGCGCGCGGCCGCCGCGAGCCGCCGGCCGGGCCGCCGTCGGGGCCGGGTCCCGGGGAGGACTCATGATCCCGCTCTCCTGGCTGCTCGCCCTGAGCGCGGTCCTGTTCTGCATCGGCGTGATCGGCGTGCTGGTGCGGCGCAACGCCATCATCATCTTCATGTCCATCGAGCTGATGCTGAACGCGGCCAACCTGGCGTTCGTGGCCTTCGCGCGCCACCTGGGTTCG
>CAYNPF010000187.1:0-5028 GCA_964398895.1 uncultured bacterium | reverse complement strand
CGCCGGACGCCTCGTGGCTGGCAGCCGGAATGACGATCTCGGGCTCGGGCTCCGCTGGCGTCGGCGCGGGTGCGGCGGGCTCCACGGCGGGCGGCAGGTCAGTCTCGGGCTCGGCGGGCGCGAAGGTGGGTGGTGCGGGCGTCGGCGCGACGAAGGGTGCAGGGGCCGGCGTTGGGGCGACGAAGGGCACAGGTGCCGGCGTGCGCGGTGCGGGCGGCTCGATGGCGGCGGGCCAGGCGGGCAGCGGCGCCAGGCGGGGATCGGTCTCCGCGGCGGGCAGCACGCTCTGGAAGGAGGCTTCCTGCGCGGCGGCGCGCACGTGCGCGGGCGTCACGGCGGGCGCGCCCTCGACGAACGCGTCAATCATGGCCTGGGCGCAGATCTGGTTGATCTCGCGCGGCACGCCGTTGGTGACGTCGTGAACGGCCTGGCAGGTGTCGCCGGGGAAGATGCGCGCGGCCTCGCCGCCGGCGGCGCCGACCCGATGGTGGATGTACTGCGCGGTCTCCTCGCGGTCGAGCGGGCGCAGGCGATAGTGCACGGCGATGCGCTGGCGCAACTGCCGCAGTTCGGTCGCCGACAGGCGCATCTCGAGCTCGGGCTGCCCGACGAGGAAGACCTGCACCAGCTTCTCGCCGGAGGCCTCGAGGTTGGACAGCAGGCGCACCTCCTCGAGCAGCTCGCGGTCGAAGTTCTGCGCCTCGTCAATCAGCAGGATGGCGCGCTCGCCGCGCCCGCGCAGCGCCAGCAGGTGCCGCTCGAGCTGGGCGAGGGCCTGGGGCTTGGTGATCGGCTGCGGGAGGCTGATGCCGAAGCGCAGGCAGATCTCCTCGATCAGCTCGTCGCGGGTCAGGGCGGAGTTGGTGATGAGCGCGACCGACACGCGCGCCTTGAGCTCGCCGATGGCCTCGAAGAGCGCGGTGGTCTTGCCGGTGCCGACCTCGCCGGTGATGAGCACGAAGGGCTCGAGGTTCTCGATCCCGTAGCGCAGGTGGGCGAGGGCCTCCTGGTGCTCGCGGCTGGGATAGACGAAGCGGGACTGGTGTCCCGAGACGAAGGGGTTCTCGCGAAGTCCGAAGTGGCTCTCGAACATGGGTCAGCTTCCCTGGACCACGGTCAACATCTTCGGTCGGCGGAGGGGCGAGCCGTCCCCGCGGGGGCGGCTCACTCGTGCTCGGCCGGCAGCAGCTCGTTCACGGTGAACAGCGCCGTGAAAGGATAGCCTCGTTGCTGGAAGATCTGGGCGGCGCCCTGGTTGCGGTCCACGACCGCGAGGATCCGGACGACCTCCGCCTTGTAGGATTCGGCGGCCTCGGCGGCCACCAGCGCGCTCTCGCCGCTGGTGATGACGTCGTCGAGGATGACGACCCGCTTGTGCCCGGCGAGGTTGCCCTCGACCTGGCCGCGCGTGCCGTGGTTCTTGGTGGTGCGCCGCACGAGGAAGCCGTCGAGCGGGCTGCCCTCGTGCGCACTGTGCAGCATGAGCCCGGCCACCAGGGGATCGGCGCCGAGGGTGAGACCACCCACCGCGGTGACGTCCTCCCCGCGGATCAGCTCCCAGAAGAGCCGCGAGATCCACTCGAGGCCGCGGGGATGCAGGCTGGTCTTGCGCACGTCAATGTAGTAGTTCGACGTGGCGCCGGAGCTGAGGACGAACTCGCCGAAGCGCATCGAGCGCTCGAGCAGCATGCGGCGGAGCTGATCGCGGTCGCTGGTGTCCATGCCGGCTCCCGGCTCTCCTCGTGGTGGGTGGATGCAGACGGCGCGGAGTGTGCCCGGCGGCGCGGCCCGGCGTCAAGCACGGTGGCCCGTACGCGGCGGCCCGGGCGTGTTCGGCGGTCCGTGCGCGGCGGCCCGGGGGCGGTCCGGCGTGGGCGCGGGGCAGTGCTCGTGGTGCGGTCTTGACCCGGGCTTCGTCGGCTTCCTAGACTTGGCCGGTTCCGCAGCCAGCGATCCGCACCCGGGAGGACGGTGGCCGCGACCTTCAACGGGGGCTCCGTGCGATCTCTCCTGCTTGCCGTGCTGTGCGCGTTCCTGCTCGTTCCCGCCGCCGCGGCGGCCCTCGACCACCCGATCGTGGACCTGCGGCGCGAGAGCCCGACGGGGCCGAGCTACGTGGCCGACCGCGTGCTGGTGCGCCTGGCGCCCGAGGCGTCGCGCGCGGCGCTGGCCGCGCGCGGGGTCGCGGCGACGCCCGCGGGGGCGAGGCTCGCGCGCCTGGGCATGGCCGGGCTCGACGCGGCCGCCGCCGAACTGGATCTCGGCTTTGAGCCGGAGTTCCCCGGCGAGGAGGTCGCACCGGGCGACTTATCCTCCTTCTATATCGTGCACCTGCCGGACGGGCTCGACGTCGAGGCGACGCTGGCCCGGCTGCGCGCCGTGCCGGGGGTGGCGGGCGCCGAGCCGATCGCGGTGCTGCCGGTCTGCGCTACGCCCAACGATTCGCTGTGGAGCAGCTCGTGGTGGTACTCGCAGACCTCCGGCCACGACGTGAACGCGCCCGCGGCCTGGGACGTGACCACCGGGGACACCGCGATCGTCGTGGGGATCATTGACACGGGTGTGATTCCCTACCACCCGGATCTCGGTGGGCGCATCGGTGGCCTGCCGGGGCAGATCTGGACCAACTGGGCGGAGAAGACGGGCGTGGCCGGCCTGGACGACGACGGCAACGGCTACGTGGACGACGTGCACGGCTGGGACTTCGTGGCGCTGGGGGCGAGGCCCGCGGCCGCGCTGACGGGCGAGGACTACCTCGACGAGGACGCCGACCCCAACGACTTCGCGGGGCATGGCACGATGGTGGCCGGACTGGTGGGGGCGATCAGCGACAACGGCATCGGCGTGACGGGCATGGCCTGGAAGGTGCGGCTGATGCCGCTGCGCATCGGCTGGGCCGAGTCGTCGGCGCCGCTCGGACTGGTGGACATGAGCTTCGTCGCCCGGGCGCTGCGCTACGCGACGCGCAACGGGGCGCGCATCGTCAACCTCTCGTTCCAGAGCCTGCTGCAGGGCGATCTGTCCGCGGCGCTCGACGACGCGGTGCGCGCCGGCGTGGTGGTGGTCTCCGCCGCGGGGAACAACGACGGGCCCGCGGAGATCGCTGAGCGCAACGACGTCGTCGCCGTGGGCGCGACCGACGCGACCGACGCGGTGCCGTACTTCTCGACGCGCGGCGACTGGGTGGATCTCTCGGCCCCCGGGGTGAGCATCGCCTCGACCTTCCGCCAGCGGGTGTCGCTGCCCGACGACAGCCTGGGCTACCGCCAGCCGGCCTACTCGTCGCTGAGCGGCACTTCGTTCGCGGCGCCGCTGGTGAGCGGCACCGCGGCGCTGATCGAGGCCGGGCGCCACGCGCTGGGGCTGCGGCGCCTGCCGCCGCAGGGCATGCTGCTGCGCCTGCGCGAGACGACGGACGGGATCTCGTCGCGCAACACCGGCACGGGCTACGGCACCGGGCGGCTGAACGCGGGACGCGCGCTGGCCGACCGCACGACCTCGCTGGCCTGGCGGGGCCGCGCGAAAACCGTGGGCCCGTGCGTGACGCTGCCGCTGGCCGGGCCGGCGCGCAAGCTGGTGTGGGTGACGGACGACGCGCGGCTGCTCATCCAGGACTGGCTCACCGGCGACACGCTGGCGCTGACGACGCTGCCGGGCGTGCCCGCCGGGCAGCTCGCCGGGGCCGACCTCGGCGGCGGGCACGGGCTCGGCCTGTTCATCGGCACGCGCAATGGCTATATCGCCGGCTACGACACGACGGGTGCGGCGCTGCCCGGCTTCCCCAAGCGTCCCGCGGCGCAGCCGCTGGCCGGAGGACCGGCGCTCGGCGATCTCGACGGCGACGGCGTGCTCGAGATCGTGTGCGGATCGGGCAACGGCATCGTGCGGGCCTGGCACGCCGACGGCACGGTGGTCGAGGGCTTCGGGGCCGAGACCGACGGCTGGGCCGTCACCTCGCCGGTGGCGTTGTCGGACCTCGACGGGCAGTCGGGGGTGGAGATCGTCGCCGCGACGATCAACGGCGGGATCTACGCGTTCCGCGGCGACGGCACGCCGCTGTGGGACAGCCCGGTCACGGTGGATCCGTGGCCGCTGGCTCCGGTGGTGGCGGACTGGGGCGGCTCGCCGCTGGTGCTGGTCGCGGCGGGCTCGACGTTGCGTTCCGTGCGCCCCGACGGCAGCGTGCGCTCGAGCCGGACGCTCCCGGGGCTGGCGGCGTCCGATCCGGCGCTGGGCGACATCAACGGCGACGGCGCCGACGAGCTGGTGATGCCGGTGAGCGTGCCGAACGAAGTGGTGGCGCTCGATTCCACCGGCGCGGCGCCGGGAGGATCAGACTGGCCGGTGACACTGGCCACCGCGCCGCAAGGGGCGCCGGTGGTGGGATCGCTGCTCGGCGCGGGCCCGCGCGACGTGGCGACGATGACCCTGGGCGGACTGCTGGCCTGGAACGGCTCGGGCGGGGCGATTGCCGCCTTCCCCAAGCCGGGCGGCGCCGGCGGTGCCCCGACGCTGGCCGACCTGACGGGCGAGGGGGCGACCCGCATTGCGGCGGGCACGGGGCCGGACTCGATCTTCTACGTCTACGACGCGGGCGCGGGCAGCGGGAGCGCGACACGCGCGCCGTGGCCGACGCCGCGCGGCAACTTCGCGCGCAGCGGCAGTCGTCTCTACGCCCCGGCCGACACGGTGCCGCCGGCGGCGGTGAGCGACCTGGCGGTGGGCGAGGTCGGCGGGCGGGCGCGGCTGACCTGGACGGCGCCGGGCGACGACGGCGAACTGGGCCGCGCGGCCGCCTTCGAGCTGCGCTACAGCGACGAGGCCGCCGACACGCTGCTCGCCGACGGCGGCACGGCGGCGTCCGGGTTGCCGCGCCCGGGGGCGTCGGGTGCGAGCGAGGGCGTGACGCTGCCGGCGAGCGCGCCGGGGGTGACGCGCTGGTACTGGTTGTTCACGTGGGACGAGACCGGCAACCGGAGCGCGCGCTCGAACGTGTGTTCGCTCACGCCGACCGCGCTGCCCACGGGC
>CAYNPF010000186.1:0-5044 GCA_964398895.1 uncultured bacterium | reverse complement strand
CGGAAGATCGAGGCGCTGAACCGCAGCGGCGAGAAGCGCGTGCTCAAGACCTGGGCGCGGCGCTCGACCGTGCTGCCCGAGTTCGTGGGCCACACGCTCGCGGTCCACAACGGGAACAAGTTCATCCCGATCTACATCACCGAGAACATGGTCGGTCACAAGCTCGGCGAGTTCGTCCCCACGCGGATCTTCCGCGGCCACGGGCAGCACGTGGCCGAGAAGACGCCGGTGCCGGGCGCGCCGGCCGGACCGGGGAAGTAGAGCCATGCAAGCGAAAGCCATCCAGCGGTACGTGCGGATCACGCCGCGCAAGTGCAACCAGGTGCTCGATCTCATCCGCGGTCAGGCGGTCGAGTACGCCCAGACCACGCTGCAGTTCACGCCCAAGGCGGGGGCGCGCATCGTGCAGAAGGTCCTGAAGTCCGCGGTCGCGAACGCGCTCCACGAGGGCAAGGTGCGACTCGAGGACCTGTACGTGAAGGAAGCGATCGTCGGGGACGGGCCCACGCTCAAGCGGTGGCTGCCCCGCGCTCAGGGGCGCGCCACCCCGATGCTGAAGCGTACCAGCCACGTGTCCGTGACCGTGGCCACGAGGGAGTAGCCCATGGGACAGAAGACCCACCCCATCGGCCTGCGCCTGGGCATCGTGAAGACCTGGGACTCGCGCTGGTTCGCCAAGCGCAACTATCCCGAGCTGCTGAAGGAGGACCTGCTGATCAAGCGGTACCTCAAGAAGCGTCTCTACCAGGCCGGCATCTCGAAGATCACGATCGAGCGCAAGGGCGACAAGATCACCGTCGGTATCCGCACCGCGCGTCCGGGCCTGGTCATCGGCCGCAAGGGCGAGCAGGTGGACAAGCTCTCCGAGGAGATGAAGGCGCTGACCAAGAAGCACGTTCAGCTCAACATCGAGGAGATCAAGCGGGCCGACCTGGACGCGCAGCTCGTGGCCGAGCACATCGCCAAGCAGTTGGAGCAGCGGGTCTCGTTCCGCCGCGCCATGAAGAAGGCGATCGCCTCGTCCATGCGGGCCGGCGCACAGGGCATCCGCGTCGCCGCCTCGGGCCGCCTCGGCGGCGCCGAGATGTCGCGCTACGAGACCTACCGCGAGGGGCGGGTGCCGTTGCACACGCTGCGCGCGGACATCGACTTCGCCCGCGCCACCGCCAGCACGGCCTACGGGACCTGCGGCGTCAAGGTGTGGATGTTCCATGGCGAGGTCCTGGACAAGCCCGCGGCCGCCACGCCGGCCGGAACGCGCTAGGGGGAAGCCACCATGCTGATGCCGAAGCGCGTCAAGTACCGGAAGCAGCAGCGCGGTCGCATGAACGGCAAGGCCTACCGCGGCTCCGCCGTCACGTTCGGCGAGTACGGCCTGATCTCGCTCGATCCGGCGTGGATCACCAACCGCCAGATCGAGGCGGCGCGCGTGGCCATCACCCGTTCGATCAAGCGCGGCGGGAAGATGTGGATCCGGGTGTTCCCCGACAAGCCCGTCACCAAGAAGCCGGCGGAGACCCGCATGGGCAAGGGCAAGGGTGCGCCGGAGTTCTGGGTGGCGGTCATCAAGCCGGGCCGCGTCATGTTCGAGCTCGAGGGCATCTCGCGGGCGGCGGCGCAGGAGGCGATGAAGCTCGGCGCCTCGAAGCTGCCGATCCGCACGCGTTTCGTCGAGCGTCACGAGCTCGGGAGGGAGTAGCCGTGCCACACGTCAAGGCCAAGGCCATGCGGGAGATGTCCCCGGAGGAGATCCGGGAACGGCTCCAGGAGTTGCGTGAGGAGCTCTTCAACATGCGCTTCCGGAACGCCATGAAGCAGCTCGACAACCCGCTCAAGATCCGGGAGAGCCGGCGCGAGATGGCGCGTCTGCTGACCGTGTTGCGCGAGAAGGAGCAGGTCGCACGATGAGCAACGAAACCGAACGCAATCGCCGGAAGGTGCGGGTCGGCAAGGTCGTCAGCGACCGGATGGACAAGACGGTCGTGGTGTCCATCGAGCGCCTGGTCAAGCACCCCGCGGTCGGCCGCTACGTGCGTCGCCGCGCGACCTTCAAGGTTCACGACGAGAAGAACGAGTGCCACGTGGGTGACGTCATCCGCTTCATGGAGACGCGGCCGCTCTCGAAGGACAAGCGCTGGCGTTTCGTGGAGTTCGTCGAGCGCGCGAAGTAGCGCTCCGGGAGTCGAACGATGATCCAGCTGAGAACCATGGTGACCGTCGCGGACAACTCGGGCGCGAAGCGGGCCCAGTGCATCAAGGTGATGGGCGGACACCACAGGCGCTACGGCCGGCTCGGCGACATCGTCGTCGTGTCGGTGAAGGACGCCATCCCCGGCGCGGCGGTCAAGAAGGGCGACGTCGCGAAGGCGGTCGTGGTGCGCGCCGTGAAGGAGGGCCGCCGCAAGGACGGGTCCTATATCCGCTTCGACGAGAACGCGGTGGTGCTCATCAACGACGACAAGGAACCGCGCGGCACCCGCATCTTCGGGCCCGTGGCGCGGGAGCTGCGCGAGAAGCAGTTCATGAAGATCATCTCGCTGGCTCCGGAGGTGATCTGATGGCGGTGAAGATCCGCAAGGGCGACATCGTGATGGTGATCGCCGGCGACGACCGGGGCAAGACCGGCCGCGTGCTGGCGGTGGACGCCGAGAAGCAGCGGGTGGTGGTCGAGAAGGTGAACTTCATCAAGCGGCACACCAAGGCCCGCAAGCAGGGCGGCAAGAGCGGCATCCTGGAGAAGGAGGCCCCGCTCCACCTGTCCAACGTGCAGCTCTACGACAGCAAGGCCGGGCGCGGGACGCGCATCGGCACGCGGGTGCTCCCGGACGGCAAGCGCGAGCGGATCTCGCGGGCCAGCGGGGAGACGCTGCCGAAGGCCGAGTAACCGATCGAGGAAGGGGAGCCTGGCGCTCCCGGGCACGGCCCTGAGACACCAGGGTCGAGCGGGCCGTGTGAACCGGACCCTGGAGAGACCGAGATGGCGGACGAGAAGAAGCCCAAGGCGAACAAGCCGAACAAGCCGGACAAGCCGGACAAGTCGGCGAAGGCCGGCAAGTCGGGCAAGGGCGACGACGGCGGGAAGGCCGCGAAGAGCGGCACGATCGAGATGAGCCGTCCCAGCGGCCCGGTGGAGAAGCCGCGGCTGGCCGTTCACTACGAGCAGAAGGTGCGCCCGGCGCTGATGGAGAAGTTCCAGTACACGAGCGTCATGCAGGTGCCGCGCATGGTGAAGATCGTGCTCAACATGGGCGTGGGCGATGCGCTGCAGGACCAGAAGCTGCTCGATGCGGCGGCCAACGAGCTGTGCGCCATCGCCGGGCAGCGTCCGACCGTGCGACGCGCGAAGAAGTCGATCTCGAACTTCAAGCTGCGCGCCGGCGTGCCCGTGGGGTGCGCCGTGACGCTGCGCGGCGCGCGCATGTTCGAGTTCTACGATCGCCTGATCAACGTGGCGGTGCCGCGCATTCGCGACTTCCGCGGGCTGAACGCACGCTCGTTCGACGGTCGCGGCAACTACACGATGGGCATGACGGAGCAGATCATCTTCCCGGAGATCAACTACGACAAGGTGGGCAAGGTCCGCGGTCTGGACGTGACCATCGTTACCACGGCGCGGACCGACGAGGAGGGGCGAGAGCTGCTGCGGCTCATGAACATGCCCTTCCGCGTGCGGTAGCAATCGGGAGCTGACAGGCGGCCGCGCAGCGGCCGACCGGAGAAGACCATGGCCAAGAAGTCGATCATCGAGAAGTGGAAGCGGGCTCCGAAGTTCAAGGTGCGCGCCTACACCCGCTGCCATCGCTGCGGGCGGCCCCGCGCCTACCTGCGGGATTTCGGCCTGTGCCGCATCTGCTTCCGCGAGTTGGCGCTGTCGGGGCAGATCCCGGGCGTCGTGAAGTCGAGCTGGTGAACCCGCCCGGGCTCCCACGCAGCGCGTGGGGCCGGGGCCCAACGGGACCAGGCAGCAGGACGTGGAGGCGTCGCGCCCTGGACGGTGGTCCCTGGAGGACGTGAGGAATGTCGGTCAGCGACCCGGTGGCGGATTTCCTGACCTGCGTGCGCAACGCGATCCGCGCGAAGCACCGCAAGGTGGATGTGCCCGCCTCGAAGCTCAAGACGGAGATCGCCCGCGTGCTGCTGCGCGAGCGCTACATCAACAACTACAAGGTGATCGAGGACGACAAGCAGGGGACCCTGCGCGTCTACCTCAAGTACACGCCCGATGACGTTCCCGTCATCAGCGGCCTGCGGCGCATGAGCACGCCGGGCCGGCGCGTGTACCTGGCCAAGACGCGGTTGCCGAAGGTGATGGGTGGCCTGGGGGCCTCGATCGTGTCCACATCCCGCGGGCTGATGACCGACCGCGAGGCCCGGGAAGCCGGCCTCGGTGGCGAGCTCATCTGCCAGGTCTGGTAGGGGGTCGGAATGTCGCGAGTCGGAAAGCGTCCGGTCCCCATCCCGAGCGGCGTGACGGTGGTCGTCGAAGACGAGCGCCTCGTCCGCGTGAAGGGACCGAATGGTGAGTTGACCCACCCGGTGCTCGTCGGCACCCGGGTGGTGGTCGAGGGCGGCGAGGCCCGTGTCTCCGCGGAGCGCGTGACCCACAACCCGGCCTTCGGCACGATGCGGGCGAAGCTGAACAACATGGTGGTGGGCGTGACGGCCGGCTTCCGCCGGAACCTCGAGATCCAGGGCACCGGCTACCGTGCCGCGATGGAGGGGGACGTCCTGGTGCTGCAGCTCGGCTTCTCGCACCCCATCCGTTTCGAGGTGCCCAAGGGCATCACCATCAAGGTCGAGAACCCGACGCGGATCGCCGTGAGCGGAGCGGACAAGGCGCAGGTCGGCCAGATCGCCGCCAACATCCGCGGGTTCCGCCCGCCGGAGCCCTACAAGGGCAAGGGCGTGCGTTACGAGGGCGAGTACGTGCGTCGCAAGGCCGGAAAGGCCGCGGGGTCGGCATCATGAGCGGACAGCACAGCAAGTACGAGCGGCGCCGCATCCGGCGCTATCGCATCCGCAAGCGGGTATCGGGTTCGACGGA
>CAYNPF010000185.1:0-5066 GCA_964398895.1 uncultured bacterium | reverse complement strand
CGCATCGCCCACTGCGACGAGTTCGTGGACCGCTTCTCCGACGGCTACGACACCGTGGTGGGCGAGCGCGGCATCCGGCTCTCCGGCGGCCAGCGGCAACGCATCGCGATCGCCCGCGCCATCCTTGCCGACCCGCGCATCCTCATCCTCGACGAGGCCACCTCGAGCCTCGACTCGGAGAGCGAGCAACTCATCCAGGACGGCCTGCGCCGGCTGCGCCACGGGCGCACGTCCTTCGTCATTGCCCACCGGCTCTCGACCATCCGCAGCGCCGACCAGATCCTGGTGCTCGAGGGCGGCGAGATCGTCGAGCGCGGCACGCACGAGGAACTGCTGGCCCGCAACGGCCGCTACCGGCAGCTCTACGACAAGCAGTACCGGTTCGAGCTGGACCGCTTCATCAACCCGGGCGAGGACTTCACGCCCGAGCCCGAGCCCGCCGCGCCCGCGCCGGCCGCGCGCTCGTCCGCCCCGCCCAGGCTGTAGCGGGCACCCCGCGCTCCCGGCCGGACTCGCCCGCGGCGAGTCCCCACGGCACCTCCGCGCATCTACACGGAAAGGCGAAACCCGGCCACGGCCGGGCCCGCTGCTCTCCACGCGAAGGAGGTCCCGTCCATGCGCATCCCGATGCCGGTCGTCGTCGCTGTGTTCGCCCTGCTCCCGGCCGTCGCGGCGCCCGCCCGGAGCGCCGAGGAGGCCACCGTGCCCACCATCAGTCCGCTGCCCGCCGTGGGCCAGCCGGCCCCCGACTTCACCCTGCCCTCGACGTCGGGCGGGAACGTCACGCTCTCCGGCCTGCGGGGCGGGGTCGTCGTCCTCTACTTCTATCCCAAGGACGAGACACCGGGCTGCACGAAGGAGGCCTGCGACTTCCGCGACCGCACGCCGGAGCTGGCGAAGGCGGGCGTGACCGTGCTGGGCGTGTCCAACGACGACCTCGCCTCGCACCGGCGGTTCCGGGAGCACCACGCGCTGTCCTTCGAGCTGCTGGCCGACACCGACGCGAAGGTGTCGAAGCGCTACGGCGTCTACGGCCGGCAGAGCGTCGTCGGCATCCCCTACACCGGCATCCAGCGCACGACCTTCGTCATCGGTCGCGACGGCCGCGTGGCACGGGTGTGGCCGAAGGTGAACGTGGGCGGCCACGTGGACGAGGTGCTGGAGTACGTGCGGAACCTGCCGGCGGCAAGGGCGGCGGGAGCGAAGGGCGCGGCGGCGCTCTCGCCCGACGACCCGACGCCGGTGCGCCACAGCGACGCCGAGTGGCGGAAGCTGCTCACGCCGGCGCAGTACCGCATCCTGCGGGGCGCCGACACCGAGCTGGCCTGCTCGGGGAAGTACTGGCGGGAACACCGCGCCGGCACCTACCGTTGCGCCGGCTGCGGCTACGCCCTCTTCACCTCGCGCACCAAGTTCGACTCGGGCACCGGCTGGCCCAGCTTCTGGGCGCCGATCGCCGAGGCGCGCCTCGAGATCGTGAGGGACACCAGCCTGGGGCTGGTGCGCGAGGAGGTGCGCTGTGGCCGCTGCGGCTCGCACCTCGGTCACGTCTTCGACGACGGCCCGGCCCCCACCGGCCGGCGCTACTGCATGAACTCCGAGGCGCTCGCCTTCGTGCCGGCACCGTAGGCCGGGGCGCCACGGGGCGGAGACCCCCGCCCCTGTGCTAGCGTGGGCGCATGGACCACCCGCCACGCCGCAGCATCCTGCCCGGGCTCGTCGCCCTCGCCGCGCTCCTGCTCAGCCTCCTGCTGGCGGGCGCCTTCCCCCTGCTCGATCCCGACGAGGGCCGCAACGCCGAGATCGCCCGCGAGATGGCGACGGGCAGCGGCCTGCTGGTGCCGCACCTGGCCGGCATGCCCTACCTCGACAAGCCGCCGGCGCTGTTCTGGGCGGCGGCCGCGGCGGTGCGCGTCGCCGGCAACGAGCCGTGGACGACGCGCGTGCCCGCGGCCCTGGCGGCGGCGCTGACGCTGGCGCTGCTGGCGCACGCCGGACAACGGCGCTACGGCCGGCCCTTCGCGCTGCGGGCCGCGGCGCTGCTGTTCGTGGCGCCGCTCTTCACCATGCTGTCGGCCTACGTCATCTTCGACATGCCGCTGACGCTGTGCGTGACCGCGGTCTGGCTGGGACTCGCCGCCGAACTGGACCGGGGGCCGAACGCGTGGCGGCGGCTGGCGATGTTCGCCGCCGTGGCCGCCGGCGTGCTGGTCAAGGGCCCGGTGATGCTGGCCTGGGCGATCGGCGGCAGCCTCGGCGCCGCGCTGCTGCTGCGGCGCGCGCGACCGCTGCGCTGGCTGGCGTGGTGGCCGGGCTGGCTGGTGGTGCTGGCGCTCGCCGGCGGCTGGTTCGCGCTGGCCTGCGCCCGCTTCCCCGAGTACCCGCGCTACGCCTTCCTCGAGGAGACCTTCCAGCGCGTCGCCACCGGCGCCTTCGAGCGCGAGCAGCCGTGGTGGTTCGTGCCGGTGGTGCTGGTGGCCGGCACGTTGCCGTGGTCGTTGGCCACGCCGTGGCGGCGCCGCCGGGGACCGGCGGAGGAGGACCTGCTCTCGGTCGAGAGCCGCGCCGGGCTCGGCTTCGTCCTCTTCGCCGCGGTCTTCTTCACGCTCTCGCACTCGAAGCTGGTCACCTACCTGCTGCCGGCGCTGCCGATGCTGGCTTGGACCGCGGCGGAGGCCTGGTCCGACGCCGAGCGCATGCGCCGCGGCGCCTGGAACCTCGCCGCCGTCTTCCTGGCGCTGACGCTGCTCTTCGGCCTGATCGGCTTCGGCCCGTGGCTGGCCCGCGCCGGGGCGCCGTTCGCGGCCGGCGCGTTCGGCGCGAAGATCCTGACGGGCTGCTTCGCCTACATCACCCTGCGGTCGGCGACGGGCGCGGTCGGCAACCCCGAGCGCGCCTTCCTCGGTATCCTGCTGTTCACGCCCATCCTGCTCCTGGCCGCCGGCCGGCCGCTGCTCGAGTACGCCGCCTCGCAGTCGGGCGAGTCGCTGGCCGCCGCCATCACCGCCACCGCACCGGGCGGCACCGTGCGCTACGTCGGCTGCTACAGCCCGGGCACCGACTTCCGCCTCGGCCGCCGCAGCGAGCTGGTGAGCGAGTCCGGCCACGAGACCACCAGCAACTACCAGGTCCGCTACCGCGAAACGCTGCGATCGCGTGGCCAGTGGACGCCGCTCGCCGCCGCGCCGGACAGCGGCCGCGTCGCCGTGGTGGTGCTGCCGGCGCGCCGCGGCGACGCCGGCGTGCCCGGCTACATGGAGTTCTTCCGCGACGAACGCTTCGCGGCGTTCGTGCGGCGGTGAGCGGCATGACCGCGCGCGGGGAGCGCTAGCCGATGTGCGGCATCGCCGGCCTGTGGGCGCCGGATCTCGCCCCCGACGAACGCCTCGCCCTGGTCCAGGGCATGCTCGACGTCATGCACCATCGCGGCCCCGACGGCACCGCGATCTGGCAGGGCGACGGCATCACGCTCGGGCTGACGCGCCTGGCCATCGTCGCGCCGCAGGATCCACCGCGGGTCTACTGCAGCGAGGACGCCCGCCGGCACACCGTGGTGAACGGGGAGATCTACAACCACCTCGAGCTGCGCACGCTGCTCGCCGCGCGCGGGCACACGCTCGAGCCCGGGCCCGACACCGTGGTCGTCCCCCACCTCTACGAGGAGCACGGGCTCGACTTCCCCACCCGCCTCGACGGCATGTTCGCCGTGGCGCTGTGGGACGCGGGAGCGCAACGCCTGGTGCTGGCGCGGGACCGCGCCGGCGAGAAGCCGCTCTTCCACACCGCCGACGGCGGAGGCAGCGGCCGCTTCGCCTTCGCCTCCGAGCCCGGCGCGCTGGCGCGGCTGCCGTGGGTGCGGCGCGAGCCGGCGGCGGGACCGATCGCGCGCTACCTGGCGCACGGGTTCTTCGCCGGCGCCGACTGCGCCTTCGCCGCGCTGCGCCAGTTGCCGCCCGGCCACCTGCTCGAGGTCACCGCCGCGGGCACGCGACTCGTGCGCTACTGGCACCCGTGGGACGGCGTGCCGCCGGCGACGCGCATGGGCGACGACGTGCTCGCCGAAGCCACCCGCGAGACCCTGGCCGAGGCGGTCGAGTCGCGCATGCCCGGCGACGTCCCCTTCGGCGTCTTCCTCTCCGGCGGTGTGGACTCGGGACTGGTCGCCACGCTGGCGGCACGGCGCGGGCACCGCTTCCCGGTCTTCAGCATGCGGCTCGCCGGTCAGGGCTACGACGAGACCGGCTACGCGCGGCAGGTGGCGGCGCAGATCGGCGCCGACTACCACGAGGCGGTGATGGACCACGCCGACGGCCTCGAGGCCATCGAGTGCTTCGCCGCCCGCATGGACCAGCCGCTCGGCGATCCCAGCGTACTGCCCACCTGGGCGCTGGCCCGGCTGGCCCACGAGCACGTGCCGGTGGTGCTCACCGGCGAGGGCGGCGACGAGTTGTTCGCCGGCTACCCCACCTACCTCGGCCATCGCCTGGTCGGCTTCTCGCAGCGCCTGCCCGACCCGGTGGCGAACGCGGCGCTGGCGCTGGCGCGCCGGCTGCGGCCGAAGCACACGCACGTCAGCATCCCCCACCTGATCGAGCGCTTCCTCGAGGCGCGCTCGATGGACCCGCTCGACCGCCACCTCGCCTGGTTCGGCACCGCCACCCCGGCACTGGCCCGCGGACTGCTCGCGCCCGAGCTGCGCCGGCAGCTCGGCCCCGGGGAGGAGCGCGGCTACCTGCGCGACTTCGCCGCGCGCGCGGCCGAGGCGAAGCTGCCGGGCTGGCCGGAGCACCCGGGACTGGTGGTCTGGCAGCTCCTCGACTTCGACCTCTACCTCGGCGGCGGGCTGCTCACCAAGGTGGACCGCTGCACCATGGCGCACAGCGTCGAGTCGCGCGCGCCGTTCCTGCGGCACGCGCTCATCCGCTTCGCCCTCGGCCTGCCCGACGACGCGCGGCTGCGCGGCAAGACCGGCAAGCGTGCCCTGCGCCTGGCCGCGCGCGGGCTGCTGCCCGAGAGCATCCTCACCCGGCGCAAGCAGGGCTTCTCGCCGCCGTTCTCGGTGTGGG
>CAYNPF010000184.1:0-5133 GCA_964398895.1 uncultured bacterium | reverse complement strand
GACTGATGCTGGGCGAGCTGAGCCCCGAGTCGGGCACGCGCGCGCTGGCCCGGGGCACCCGCATTGGCTATCTGCCCCAGGAGGCGGCCGAGCGCTACGACGGCACCGTACTCGAGCGGGCGATGGAGGCGCATCGCCAGGTCCTCGGCCTGCGCGAGGAACTGGACGAGCTGCACGGTCGCCTGGCCGGCATCGCTCCCGACGACGCGGCGCTCGAGCGACTCCTCGAACGCGTCGGCGAACTGCAGCACCGGCTCGAGCTGGCCGACGAGCATGCGCTCGAGCCCGAGGCGCGCCGTGTGCTGTCCGGACTCGGCTTCGCCCAGGCCGATCAGGACCGGCCGCTGGCCCGCTTCTCCGGCGGCTGGCGCATGCGGGCGGCGCTGGCGGCGCTGCTGCTGACCGATCCCACGCTCCTGTTCCTCGACGAGCCCACCAACCACCTCGATCTGCCGGCGATGGAGTGGATCGAGGACTACCTCGAGGGCTTCCACGGCGGTCTGGTGGTGGTCTCCCACGACCGCGTCTTCCTCGACCGCGTCGCCGACGAGGTGCGCGAGCTGGAGAACGGCACGCTCACCACCTTCGCCACGAACTTCACCGGCTACCTCGAGGAGCGCGAGCTGCGCCGCGAGCGCGCCGAGGCGCACAACGAGCTGGTGGAGAAGCGCATCGCCCAGCTCTCGCGCTTCGTCGAGCGTTTCGGCGCCAAGAACACCAAGGCCAGCCAGGCCCAGAGCAAGCGCAAGCAGATCGAGCGGCTGCGCGAGCAGCGCGTCGTCCTGCCGCGCCGGCCGCGCGGCATCCACTTCCAGTTCCCCGCGCCCCCGCACGCCGGCCGCGCCCTGGTGCGGTTGCGCGGCGCCGCCTTCGCCTACGAGGGCCCGCCCGTCCTCACCGGCGCCGACCTCGACGTCGAGCGGGGCGACAAGCTGGCCATCGTCGGCGCCAACGGCGCGGGCAAGACCACGCTGTTGCGCCTGCTCGCCGGCCAGCTCGTCCCGCAGCGCGGCACGCGCGAGGACACGCCGCTGACCCGGCTCGCCTTCTTCGCGCAGCACGCCGCCGAGACCCTCGACGGCACGGCCACCGTGCTCGAGGCCCTCGAGGCGATCGCCCCGCCCGAGTGGCGCCCGAACCTGCGCGGCCTGCTCGGCAACTTCCTCTTCAGCGGCGACGACGTCTTCAAGCTGGTGCGCGTGCTCTCGGGCGGCGAACGCCAGCGCGTCGCGCTGGCCCGCACGCTCATGGAGCCGGCCAACCTGCTGCTGCTCGACGAGCCGACCCACCACCTCGACCTCGCCGGCAAGGAAGTGCTGGAGGACGCGCTGGTGCAGTACCCGGGTGCGGTCATCGTCGTCACCCACGACCGCTCGCTCATGGCCCGCGTCGCCACCCGCGTGGTCGAGGTCAACGCCGGGCGCGTCACCCTCTACCCCGGCGGCTACGACGACTACGAGGCGGCGCGGCTCGCCCGCGGGGACGTGGGCGCTTCGCCGACACCGGCGCCGGCCGCCGCGCGCCGCCCGGAACCGGTCCGCCCCGGGGCCGATGCGCACGCGGAGGCCAAACGGGCGAGGGCGGCCGAGCGCCGGCGGGCGAAGGAGATCGAGCGCATCGAGCGGGACCTCGAGACCCGCGAGGCCGCACTGCGCGAGCTGGAGACGCAGCTCGCCGATCCCGAGGTCTACCAGGACGGCGAGCGGGCCCGCGACCTGGTGACCCGCTACGAGCGCCTGCGCGCCGAGGTCGAATCGCTCTGGCAGCGGCTGGCCGAGACCTGAGCCGGGGCGTGTCCCGACCGCCCCGGACCCCCGGCGCAGCGGATTGACTAGCCCGCCGCCCCCGGGCTAGTGTCCGCCCATGGCCGACATCACCCTGCGTACCTACGTCTTCCTCGACGACCTGCAGCCGCAGCTCGCCGCCTTCATCGGCACCACCGCCCGGGGCTTCCTGCCCGTCGCCGGTGTGGCCTCGATGTTCATCGAGACCGCGCCCGGGCTGATCATCAACCGGCTCATGGACGTGGCCCTGAAGGCCACCCGCTGCACGCCCGCCATCATGGTGGTCGAGCGCGCCTTCGGCATGCTCGAGATCCACGAATGGGACAAGGGCCAGGTGCAGACCGGCGGCCAGGCCGTGCTCGACTACCTGAAGCTCGAGGAGCACGACCGCATGAAGCCGCGCGTGGTCTCCGACCAGGTCATCCGCTCGGTCGAGTCGTACCACGCCCAGCTCATCAACAAGATGCGCTACGGCGATCAGCTCCTGCCGGGCGAGTCGCTGCTCATCCTCGAGACCGAGCCGGCCGCCTACATCGCCTTCGCCGCCAACGAGGCGCTCAAGGCGGCGCACGTGAAGCTGATCGACGCCCAGCTCTTCGGCGCCTACGGCCGCCTCTACATGTCGGGGCCCGAGGCCGAGATCGACGCCGCGCGCGACGCGGCCATCCGCGGACTCGAGACGATCCGCGGCCGCGAGGGGACGAAGGCCTAGCCCGGACTGTTCATGAGCCCGCGACGGATCACCGTCGCGGGCTTCGCGTCTTCCGGGAGCGCTCAGGCCCGCCGCGCGGGCGTACCGATGGCGTCGCCGAACTCGCGCACGTCCATGCCGGCGAGGAAGCCGGTGAGCAACCGGTTGCCCGGCCGCTCGCGACGCGTCGTCTTCTGGTAGACGCAGAAGGTGTCCTCGAGCAGGCGCAGGCGCGGGAAGAGCACGGTCAGCGCGCCGCGTGCCAGCTCGGGCAGCAGCGGGTACTTGGGCAGCAGACTGACGCCGTAGCCGTCGAGCGTGGCCTGGATCATGCCGCGGACGTGGTCGAGCACCACGATCCGGCCCAGCGCGGGCCGCCGCGAGGCCGGCAGGGCGCTCATCAGGTTCCTCCACCACCGCCCCTCGGCATCCAGCGACAGCACCGGCACCCGCGCCAGGTCCAGCGGCGTGCGCACCGGGTGGCGGGCGAGAAAGCGCGAGGCGGCCACCACCACGTACTTCTCGCGGAACAGCTCGGTGCGATGCACGCTCGGGTGCCGGTGCGGGTGGCAGTCCACCGCCAGGTCCACCTCGTCGCGCAGCAGCGGTCCCTCGAGGTCGTTGGTGAACCGGAAGTCCACGTGCACGTCGGGGTGCTGCTCGAGCCACGGCCGCAGCCGATGCAGGAGCACCGTGGTCCCGAATTCGATGGTCGAGCCCAGGACCGCGCGCACCGACCCACCGGTCCCCCCGGCTCCCAGGCGGCGTTCGACCTCGGCGATGCCGTCGAAGGCCTGCTCACAGGCGTGGAACAGCTCCTCGCCCGCCGCGGTGAGGGCGAAGCGGCGTCCGCGCCAGTCCACCAGCTCGCAGCCCACTTCCTCCTGCAGCTTGCGCAGGGCGTGGCTGATCGCCGAGGGCGTGATGTGGAGCCGCCGCGCCGCCTCGGGGTAGCCGCCCGCCCGCGCGACCTCGAGGAAGGCACGCAACCGACCCGGGTCCATCGCCATCGTCGTCCTCCCGCTGACCATTCGCTGAATGCGGTTCACCCTACCACAACGGATGATCACATCGCATTCAGCCGACAGGCACGGGACGGACGGCCGTGGGCATCGGGAACGCTGGCCGTCGCGCGGACCGCAGCTACCAGAGCTCGCCCTGGGGCCAGAGGTCCCTGGGCCGCACGATCGCCAGGCCCAGTCGCTCCTTCATCTCGTTGGCGCTGGCGGGCGAGTGGCCGGCCCAGTGGTTGTTGAAGTAGCCGAACACCTCCCGCACCGCCGGCAGGGCGCGCTGCAACTGCGCCTCCCACTCCTCGAACTCGGCCCCGCGGTCCACTTGCACGCGGTCGTAGGTCGCGATCTCGCGCCGATCGCCCAGCCAGCGCAGGTAGAGGAACTCGGCGGTGACCTCGGGCAGCCGCGCCAGGTCGCGCCACTCCGTCCACGCCAGCGCGGCGCGGTGGCGGCGCAGCAGGTCACAGGTGGCCGGCACCAGCCACGAGCCGTGGCGGAACTCCACGGCCAGCCGCACCTCGGTGGGGGCGGCGGCGAGGAAGCGCTCGAGCACCCCCACCGTGCCCTCGTCGCGCTCGAACTCGGCCGGCAACTGCACCAGCAGCGGTCCCAGCTTCTCCCCCAGCGGCGCCAGCGACTCGACGAAGTCGGCGAGGTGCTCGCCCATGTTCGACAACCGCGACTCGTGGGTGATCCGCTGCGGCACCTTGGCCGAGAAACGGAAGCCGGCCGGCGTGTGACGGTCCCAGGAGCGCACCACCGAGGGACGCGGCGGATGGTAGAAGGTGGTGTCCAGCTCGACGGTGTCGAAGACCCGGCCGTAGAAGGGCAGCCAGTCCTCCTGCTTCGCGCCCGGCGGGTAGAAGGTCCCCACCCAGTCCGGGTAGGACCAGCCCTGCGTGCCGATGTGGATCCGCGCCATGGCGTCCCTCCGC
This sequence comes from uncultured bacterium, assembly GCA_964398895.1. GTDB lineage: Bacteria > Eisenbacteria > RBG-16-71-46 > RBG-16-71-46 > RBG-16-71-46 > JANXPZ01. The sequence goes on along the minus strand of CAYNPF010000184.1, from coordinate 707 downwards.
CTCAGACCGCCGACAACTCGGCCACGAACGCCGCCGCCTGCAGCGAGCCGCCGGTGGCGCGGCGCAGCGCCTCGCGCCAGTCGTACCGACGCCCGTCGCGATAGAGGCGCTCCACCAGGAACTCGCCCACCCGCGGATCGGCGACGCAGCGCGCCGCATCGGGGCCCTCCGCCCCCACCGTCCGGGAGATCGCCGCCTGCAGTTGGGAGGCCATCATCTCGCCCAGCATGTAGTTCTGATAGTAGACCGGGGCGGTGCTGAAATGCACCTTGCTCGCCCAGTCGGGGGCCCCGCGGCCGTCGGGCCGCCGCAGCGACTGGTAGCGCTCCACCAGGTCCCACCACAGCCCGTCGAGGTCCTGCCCGGGGTCACGGTAGAGCTCCCGCTCCATGTGGCACATCACCAGCATCCAGCGGGTCTGCACCAGCAGGCGATCGCGGGAGGCCCGGCCGCAGGCGTCGGCCACCGCCCGGGCCTCCTCCGGCGACGCCCCGGCGTGCCGTTCCAGCCACGCCGCGTTCTTCGTCAGCCGGCCGAACAGCATGGCGCTGGCCTCGGTGGTCAGGATGTGCGCCGGCTCGCGCAGGAAGAAGGGCAGCGACGCCTCGACGTGCCGGTCGTAGACCGCGTGCCCGAACTCGTGCAGCAGGGTGGCCATCCAGAACTCGGTCGGCCGCAGGTTGCACAGCACGCGGATGTCGTGGCCG
>CAYNPF010000183.1:0-5168 GCA_964398895.1 uncultured bacterium | reverse complement strand
CCGTAGCCGACCACGCGCGTGCGGTCGTTGGGCGGCACCTGGCTGCTGTTGGCCCACGCGATCACCGTGCCGCGCACGGCGCCCAGCGCGCGGGCCGCCTCCATCGCCACCATCACCGCGCCGGCGCCGCAAGCGCAGGTCACGAGTCCGTGGATGCCCGAGTTCATCTGGGTCTGCATGGTCGTCTCCAGGGCGGCGGGATCGAGCCCCGCGATGGCGGCCAGCACCGCGGGATCCGCGGTGCGGCTGCCGGCGTCGTCGGGATAGTGGGACAGGTCGCTGCTGGCCACGATGAGCGGGTGGCGGGCGGCCAGGACGCGGGCCAGCGCGCGGCCGATCCGCCGGCAGGCGGCGACGTCCTCGGTGCCGACGACCACGCCCACCACCGGCAGGCCGGGGAAGAGCGTCTGGGCGAAGGGGAGCTGCACCTCGATCGAGTGCTCGCGCTCGTGCACGCGCGGATCGGCGTTGAAGTCGCCGCCCGCCGCCACCAGCGCGGCCGCGACCTTCGCGTCCCCGCGGACCACGCCGAGCGGCGTGCGCATCCCGGCGCCGGTGTAGACCGAGGCGCCGTCGAAGCCCGCGGTGGTGTGGTTGGTGCCGAGCACGACGATCAGGTCGTAGGCGCGGCCGCGCGCCTGCGCCCAGCCGTCGGCGGCGATCTGGCCGGAGAACGGGTAGCCGGCGTGCGGCACCACCAGCGCGAGCGGCCGCCCGCCCCGCGCCGGCTTCGCGTCGGCGAGGAAGCCCTTCACCGCCGCGGCCAGTTGCGCGGGGTCGGCCGGGTAGAACTGCCCGGCCACCGCCGGGGCGCGCACCGTCCCGCCCGGAGCGTCGGCGGCGCAGGCCGGAGCGGCCGTCACCAGAACGGCGGCCAGCGTCAGTCGGCCGAGCCGCGGGCGCACGAGCGTCATGGTTCCTCCCTCCGCGGGGCACCGGGCACGTGCGGCGGCTGGTCGAGCGCCGCCAGGTCCGCGCCGGATTGCCCCGCCGTGAACGCCACCGCACCATAGCCCACCACCCGTTCGCGGTCACCGCCGGGAACGTCGCCGCTGGTGGCGTGCGCGACGACCGTGCCGCGGGTGGCGCCGAGCGCGCGGGCCGCGGCCAGCGTGACCAGCAGGGGCGCGGCGCCGCAGGCGCAGGTGGACAGGCCGGGGCGGCCGGCGCGTTCCTCGGCGAGGATCGTGCGGCGCAGCTCGTCGGGGTCGAGCCGGGCGACGGCGGCCAGCACGGCGCGGTCGGTGGCCACCGCGTCGTCATGGGCCGGGTAGTGCGACAGGTCGCTGCTCGCCACCAGCAGCGCGCTCCGCCCGGCGAGCACGCCGGCCAGCGCGTCGCCGAAGCGGGCGCAGGCCCGCGGGTCCTCGCTGCCCACGACCACCGGCAGCAGCGGCACGCCGGGCAGCGCGACCTGCACGAAGGGCAGTTGCACCTCGATCGCGTGCTCGCGCCGGTGCGGGCGCGGGTCGGCGTCGGCGTCGGGGTCGGCGGCGAGCAGTGCGGTCGCGGCCGCCTCGTCCACCGGCACCGTGCCGAGCGGGGTGCGGAAACCGCCGCGCGGCCAGACCGCGAAGCCGGCGAAGCGGGCGACGGTGTGGTTGGGGGCGAGCACGACGACGAGGTCGTAGTCGTGTCCCCCGGTCTGCCGCCAGCCGTCGGCGGCGATCAGCCCCGAGTAGACGTAGCCAGCGTGCGGGACCATCAGGCCGATCGGCCGCGCTCCCCGCGGTGGCCACGCCCGCTCGAGCAGGGCGCGCACCGTCGTCTCCAGCCGCGCCGCCGCCGCGGGGTAGAAAGTGCCCGCCGCCACCGGTTCACGCACCGTCGCTTCGTCCATCTCAGCTCCACACGCCCGGGATGATCCGGCCGCACTTCGGGCAGCGGCCGTCGCGCAGCCGCATGGCGGTGACGAACAGCCCGTCGCGCTCGATCACCTTCGTGCCGCAGCCCGGGCAGTAGGTGTGGTTGCCGGGGTGTCCGGGGACGTTGCCGACGTAGACGAAGTGCAGGCCCCGGGCCATGCCGATCTCCCGCGCGCGCTCGAGCGTGGCCACCGGCGTGTCGGGCAGGTTGCGGAGCTGGAAGTCGGGATGGAAGCGGGTGAAGTGCACGGGCACGTCGGGGCCCAGCTCGCCGGCCACCCACTTCGACAGCTCGGTGAGGTCGCGGGGCGCGTCGTTGAGCGTGGGCACGACCAGGTTGACGATCTCCAGGTGCACGCCGCTCCTCGCCACCTGGCGCAGACTGCGCAGCACCGGCTGCCGCTCGACGCCGCACACCTCGCGGTAGAAGTCGTCACGGAAGCCCTTGAGGTCAATCTTGATCGCGTCGAGGACGCCGCACAGTTCGCGCAGCGGCGCCTCGTTCATGAAGCCGCAGGAGACCAGCACCGAGCGCCGGCCGAGCGGCTTCGCCGCCCGGGCGATGTCGGTGAGGTACTCGAGGAAGACGGTGGGCTCGTTGTAGGTGAAGGCGATCACCGGTGCGGCGCGGTCCACCGCGGCGTGCGCGATGGCGGCCGCGGGCAGGCTCGCCTGCGCGTAGTCCTCGGGGCGGGCCTGCGAGATCTCCCAGTTCTGGCAGAAGCGGCAGCGCAGCGGGCAGCCGCTCGTGGCCAGCGAGAAGGCGTCGGACCCGGGCAGGAAGTGGAAGAACGGCTTCTTCTCGATGGGGTCCACGTGGATGCTGATGGGGCGACCGTAGACCAGGCTGCGCAACTCGCCGCCGACGTTCACGCGCGCCGCGCAGGCGCCGCGCTCGCCCTCGGCCAGGATGCAGTTGCGGGCGCAGAGCTGGCAGCGCACCAGCGCGCGGCGGTGGTGCGGCACGGCGCCGGCGCGCAGCGGCCCCGCCCCGGGCGCCGGCGCCGGGCCGCCATGGCAGGCGGCGCAGTCGGACGCGGTGGTGGAGACCCAGTAGCGCGCGCGGGGGGCGCGGCGGATCAGCTCGGCGAGCGGATCGCCGGCGGCCGCGGCGGGATCGGGCAGGAAACGCTCGAGCCCGCGGCCGGCCGACTGCAGCGCGCCGCCGGCCAGCAGGGCACCGCAGCCCGCGCAGGTGGTGCGCAGGAAGTCACGGCGGGAGAAGGTGGATCGGGACATGGCCACGCCTCGCTGGCGCAGAGCCTAGCGCAGGGCGCGGAGGGGGTCCATCGGGGGCGTCGGGGGCCGCGGCCGGCCGCGGCTACGACGCGGCGAAGCGGCTCGGGTAGCGCGCCAGGAAGGCGATGGCGTGCCGCAGCTCGCGCAGGTCCACGGCCTCGCCGATCTTGTGCGCGTTCTGCATGAGGCCGGGGCCGAGTCCGAAGATCGCCGGGTGGCGCATGCCTCCCGCGGTGACCCAGCGCTTGCTCGCCGGCACCACCAGCGCCGGCTCGTCCACCGGCGACGGCCAGCCCACGCCGTCGGTCGAGAAGCGCCAGTAGCCCAGCCGCGGCTCGCGCCGCAGCGAGCCGCCGCGCTCGTGCGGCTCGTCCACGTGCGGTCCGACCACCTCGCGATAGGTGGCGACGGCGGCGGCGACGGCGGGGTGGTCCTCGGGTGTGCGCCAGGCGCCGTAGACGCGGGGGTTGCCCGGGGCGTAGCCGCGCCAGGTGGCCTCCTCGTAGCGCGGCACCGCGATCTCGACGGTGAGGCCGGCGGCGATGGCGTGGGCCACGCTGTCGAGTCCGGCCACCGCGCGCAGCGCGTCGTCGGGCGACTCGCCGGCGGTGAGGCGCCGGTCGAAGCGGAAGGTGAAGCGCTCGGGCACCGAGCAGTCGCTGGCCGTCTCGACCGTGGCCCAGGTGGCGGTGCGCGAACCGGGCCCGAGACGCTCGTCGTGGCCGAAGCCCTCGCCGCGCTCGTGGCGCGCCGCGGCCTCGGCGAGGATGGCGGCGCCGTACTCGAGCGGGTTGAGGCCCTCGCGCGGGATCGAGCCGTGGCAGGAGCGGCCGGTGACGCGGACCTCGATGGTCATGCGGCCGCGCTGGCCGCAGCGGATGACCAGCGCCCCGTCGGTGATGTCGCCGCTCATCTCGGTGAGCACGACCACGTCGGGCAGCATGGCGGGCGGCGCGCCGGGGAAGACGCGGCGCGTCAGGTAGAGCGGGCCGCCGCCCTCGTTGTCCTCCTCGGCCAGGGTGACGTAGCTGCGCACCACCACGCCGCGCAGGGCGCCGGCGGCGCGCAGCTCGACGAGGATGCGCGAGGCGACGATCTGCGCCACCACGCCGCCGAGCTGGTCGGCGGCGCCGCGCCCGAACAGCAGGTGCCCCCACTCGTCGTCGGGCGGCAGCCAGCCCAGCTCGCGCCGCAGGAAGCCGCGGTCGAGCCGCGCCGGGTCCACCAGGCCGTCGTAGGGATCGAGACCGCCGGTGCGCTCGTGCCACCGCTCGCGCAGCGCGTGCACGGTGTCGGCGTGGCCGTCGAGATAGACGACGCGCTTGTCGCGGCGCGGCACGCCGTCGTCGGGGTCCTCGAGCACCCAGTAGAGGTTGCCGAAGGCGTCGAAGCCGACGTCGTCCTCGTCGAGGACGCCGCCGGCCTCGAGCAGCGCGTGGCGCAGGTAGCGCAGCCGCGGACCTTCGTGGTTGCTGGTGCCGCACAACGGATCGCCCCCGGCCTCGCCGCCGGGGGCGCGATCCACGTGGTCCGCGGGGATGCGGACGGCCTCGCGCAGGATCGAGGCCGCCAGCGGCAGGTCACGGGCGGCGGCCGACGCGATCGCCGCGTCGAGCCCGCCGCGCGCGCCTTCGGTCATCTCACTTCGCCAGGGCTTCCAGCCGCCGCGCCAGGTCGGGGACCTTGGCCACGGCCAGCAGGGCCATGATGGCGTACATCTTGTACTGCGCCTGGCGCGCGACGTTGACCGAGTGCTGCTTCATGACGCCGTGCGAGACCTCGGAGCCGATGTCCGCCGGCAGCGGGTGCATGTAGAGGGCGCTGCCGTTGCGGGTCAGGCCCATGCGCCGCTCGTCGCAGATCCAGTCCTTGTGGGTGGCGTTGGTGGCCAGCGCCGCCTTCTCGATCTCGGCCAGCTTCGACTTGTCCTTGCTCTTGTTGGCCTCGACGCGCTGCAGCATGAAGTCGTAGGCGCCCCAGGACTTGGGATAGACGATGTCGGCGCCCTGGAAGGCGTCGTCCATCGAGTGGGTGACGCGGAACGAGCCGCCCGCGGCCTTCGCC
>CAYNPF010000182.1:0-5208 GCA_964398895.1 uncultured bacterium | reverse complement strand
GTACGGTCCGGTTGTCTCCGGAGGCCGTCAGCCGGGCGAAGTAGATGCCGCTGCCAAGAACTCGGCCACCGCCATCGCGGCCGTCCCATGTGATGGTCGTCGTGCCGGCGGCCAGTTCTCGATCCACGAGCGTCCTCAGGCGCCGTCCAGTCACGTCGAACAGGTCGAGCCGCGACCTCATCGCGCTCGGCAGGTCCAGGCGCAGGCGCGCCTCGGTGCCCCCGAACCCCCACCGCACGAGGGATAGTCCAAGTCGGCGGTCGGTGGGAGCGACGCTGACATCCCCGCCCACATCGGTCACCGTCGGCATGGTCAGATAGAAGTCATAGGGCGACGTCGTCCGCCAGTGTACTTCATTGATGTCAACCGCCCAGGTGTGGTCGTCATAGCCCGCAAGGTACTCGTGCGCAAGAGCGCGCTCGTACTCCGAGCCCTTCCAGTAAGCCACGGTGGAGTCGCCTTCCAGGCAGTCATACAACACTCTCTTGCGCGGCAAGCGGCTACAACCTCCATCGCACAACTTGGACGAGGTCTTGGGCGACACTCGCATGAGCGATAGCACGCGTGGAATGCGCTACCCCCCAAGCACCACGAGCTTGCGGGTGAACGCACTGCCGCCGATATCCAGGCGACAGAGATAGCAGCCGGGAGACCACTCCCCCACACGGATGCCGACGGACTGGGCTCCCGCGGACCGCGTCTCGTTCGCGATTGGCTGGCACACACGGCGCCCTTGGATGTCGAACACGGTCAGGCTGACCTGCGCGGGAGCGGGCAGCACGAACGACAGCGTTGCGCTGCCCGTGGCCGGGTTCGGACAGCACGAACCCACCGCGACCTGATTGCCCGCCGCCCGGGGGCGCCTCACGGCGGGCACCACTCCGTACCCACCCGCCGGATTGACGCCATACCGGTTCAACCTGCCGCCGAAGTAGATCGTGTGCTCTCTCTCCATCAAACCCCACAAGGGACCCGGAGAGACATCGGGATCCCAATCGAGGGCCGTGGCGGACGCGGTGTCGAGCGCGGCCGCGAAGGAATGCGGCGCGCCGCCGATCTGGGCGAAGTGGCCGGCCACGTAGAGGACGTCGACGACGGGGACCAGCGCCCGAATAATGGGGAGACCGTAGTTCGGCGAGGCTGCAGCACCGGGATCCCAATCCGTGACAACTCCCGTCGCCCGGTCAACCGCCCCCAGCGATGCCCGAGCTGCACCGCCGAGTTCCTGGAACTCTCCACCTACGTAGACGATGTTCCCCGCGACCGCCATCGCCTCCACGTATCCATCCGTCCCAGGGTTCCATGGCGTCGGGGTTCCCGACGCCGCATCGAGTTCGGCGAGCATCCCGCGCGGCTGGCCGCCGATCTGGCTGAAGTTGCCCGCGACGTAGACCGTTGCTCCCGCCGGACGGATCGCGGTCACCAGTGAATTCGGCTCCGGATCCCATGGGCCGACTCGGCCCGCGGTGTCAATCGCCGCGAGATAGCCGCGCGGGAGGCCACCCACGGCAGCGAACTCACCACCAATGTAGATCCACCCCGCTCCAACTGCGATGGTAGAGACCGCATTGAGGAACCCGCCGGTCGCCCCGGGGTTCCAGTCCAGGACGGCGCCGGTCGCCGGATCGAGTGCGGCGATGTTCTGGCGCGCCACGCCGTTGATGGAGGTGAACCTGCCGCCGACATAGACGGCATGCTCGTCCGCGGCCATGCACATGATCTGCCAATCTGGTTCGGCGCGCCAAGGCTTCAGCGTGCCCGTGTCGAGGTCGATTGCGGCGAGCTGATAGCGACGCTGCAAGTCCCAGAGACTGCTGAACGCGCCCCCCACGAACACACTGCCATCGCCGCTGACGACGGTGAACACCTCGCCGTTTGTTCGCGGGTCAAACCCACCGACTTCGCCCGTGGTCCTTGAGACCGTGGCGACACCCCCCCGAGCCACCGACCCAATTGCTCCGAAGCGCCCTCCGACATAGACAACGTCATCCGTCACCGCGACCGCGTTGACGTATGGGGCTCTACTCAAGCGGGTCTCGTCGACCGGGTTCGGGTTCCAGGCCTGGACGCGACCCGTGGCAAGGTCCACTGCAGCCAGTCCGCCCCTCACCACGCCGTCCACCCTCGTGAAGTGCCCGGCCACGTAGAGGGACGTGTCGGCAATCGCCAGCGCCGACACGTACGGGTCCACGTCACCATACCCGTAGTCCGGGTGTGACACACCGCCGCCCCACGGGCGCAACTTGCCAGTTGTGGCACTGACGCACGCAAGTCCCTGGATGGGCTGACCGGCCATGCTGTAGAAGACACCGCCGACGTAGAGACTACTGTCGCGACGAGCGAGCGCGTACACCGTGTAGTCGGGCTCCGGATCGAACTCCAGGACGTTGGGGACGTGGGGATCGTGCGCGGCCAGGCACCGGCGAGCTACACCCTGAACACTCGTGAAGTCGCCGCCGACGTAGACGACATCTGTTGACGGAAGGATGCAGTACACCGTCGTGGAGCCCCACGCAATCCCGGACACCTCGGGATTCCAGGCGGTCAACTCGCCGGAGCCGGCGGAGGCCGCTGCGACGTGGCTGCGCTCCTGATTGGCCACGTGCAGAAAGTCGCCACCCAGGTAGAGGGTCTCGCCGTCCAACGCCAGGGCCCGCACCACCCCGTCCGTGTCCACCCGCCATGGCGCGACCGTCCCGTCCTCGCGAACGTGGGCGACGTTGGCCCGGGCGCTCCCCCCCACACCCGAGAAGTCCCCACCAATGAACCACCCGCCGCTCCCGTCCGCGACGCACGCGTAGACGGTCCCGTTCACCCGTGCGTAGCACGGAACCGGACTGCCAACCACGGGATCCACTGGCACGCCTCCGCCAGTGTTCGGCCCGACTGCCGTGAACGAGCCCGAGAGATAGAGCGTGTTCCCGATGCTGGCGAAGCCCGAAACCACCCCGTCCGTCGCCAGGGGAAGCAAGCCGGCGCCCCACGGAACGGGGGCGCCCTCGGCCAGCCGCGCAGCCGCCGCCCAAGCGAGCACTCCCAACCACAGGACGACTCGGGCAGACCGCCGCCTATGCCGTCCACGCACGTCGGTGTCACTCAACACAGTACCCCCGCCATAGGTGCTCTGGGCCGCGCCGGCCACGGAGCCCGTCGACGCACCTCGCGCAGGGACCCGGCCGATTGCTGGATCTGCGCGAGGAACGCGCCACCCCTATCTCAGCAGGACCACCCGCGCGACCCGCGCTCCGCCAGGCCACGACATGCGCGCAAAGTAGACACCACTTCCCGCAGCGCCGCCCGACCCATCGCGCCCATCCCACGATACTCTCCAGCTACCACGCAGTTGCGTTCCGCCTGCAAGTTGCCTCACCGCCCGGCCTGCGACATCGTAGATCGTCAGTTCGACATGCTCAGCCCGAGGGACGGTCATCTCCAGCACCACCGACCCGTGTCCCGGCGAGGGACCCAGCAGCCTGAGTTGCTCCCCTGCCGGCACTCCCCCGCGTTCACCGTCTCCAACCTCGGTGACGGGGCCCAAGAGCGCCATCACGTCCGGGCCAGAGCCTCCATTGAGCCACTCGAACATGGTGATCCAGATGGAATACGTGCTGTCAATGCCGACGCTCGCATTGATGCCTGCAAGATACTCATGGTTGTACATCCTGCAATACTCGGACGCGTTAAGGTCCTCGAACACGAGCTGGTCCAGTTGCGCAAACCCCAGCTGGTCGTAGACGCTCGAGATCAGGTTCCAGTGCATTGCGGTCGTGTCCGCGCTGACATCCCACGGGCTCTGGCGGTTGCGCAGCAAGCGGTCCCGCCTCGGGAACGCAGTGTCATTGCCAGAAGCGCAGACGTAGTACGAGGTATCGCCGCGGGCATTGACGTGAACGAAGGCGTGGGGCGATTCTGCGTTCACGTCCAGCGCGGCGGCGGGCACGTCCGTGATCTGGAGCCGCCCATAATCGTTCCAGGGTTCCGCGAGTGCATTTGCGTGCTGCCAGGCAATACCTATTGTGGACTTGGACGTATCAGAGCCTTGGTCATAGTACTGCGTGCAATACAACATTATGTACACCGTGCTGTCAAATGGCGCCCTCATGACGAAGGGATCCCTGCATTGGGCTGAGCCAGCGGGGTCGATCCACGTCACGGTCGAGCGCGAGACAATCGGCGTGCTATGGCGGTTCCAAGTGATCGGGTCCACATTGATGTTGCCGGTGGTCGCGACCCCGATGGACTGGTTCCCCTGCGCGTCTACGCCAGCGTAGAACATGTAGTAGGTTGGCCCGTGCTGCACCAAGGTCGGCGCCCACACATGAGCAGCTTCCCATCCGGCGCCCTGCACATGGAAAGACGTGTCGGGCGGGGTCCAGTCGTTCCGCAAGTCCGTTCCCTTCGTGTGGCCGAAGTAGCGCTCGTTGGCGGCGTTATTGGAAGGCACTCCGGCAATCGTGTTGATGAAGAACAGATGGAAGTGCCCCAAGTTGTCGTAGAAGAAGCAGAAGTCCTTCGGGCGCGTTCCCGGGATCGGATCATGGAACTTGCCGTAGGCGTAGTCCCCAGTCGGCGCCATGACCTCATCACCCGAAAGGGGAGCGGACGCGACCTGGCCGCCGTCGGTCGCTACCTCCAGCAGCGCAGGCGGGAGCGACGCCGGGACAAGGGCTGTCGCCGTCAAAGATGAGGACGTCTTCTGGACCAGGGCCAGCGGGACCACCCAGGAGGAATCCGAAGCAACGATGCTGGACTGTTGAACTGTGGTCAGGCCGGAGCCGACAGCGGTTACGGAGACGATGTCGGAAGACCGCGATTGAGAAGCGGCGAAGACCACCGGCTCGAAGGGATCGCTGACCCCGCCGCTGAACGTGACCTCGTTCGACTCGAGCACCGAGGTCGAGTCCACCGGGTCGAGAGCCACCACCTTGCACTTGCCCCGTCCCCATGCCGGCAGGTCCAACTGGAACGCCGCCTGCTCGGCCGCCTCGCTCCCGCCCGAGCAGAAGTGCGCCGTCACCAGATGCGCGGTGCTGTCCACGGACGTCGAGGGCCGCGCCACGGCGTATGCCTGCGCCGTGTCCCCTTCGCACACTTCCAGCGAATCCAACGCCACGACCTCCACCTCGGCGCTGTCCCCCACCCACAAGAGCCGTCACTCCGGCGGTAGCGTCACCTCCGCCGAGTCGGCCCGCAGCACCAGTATCGCAC
>CAYNPF010000181.1:0-5215 GCA_964398895.1 uncultured bacterium | reverse complement strand
GGGCCGCCCCTCGCAGGCCAGCAGGCCGGCCAGCGACAGGTAGCCGAGCGAGTCCGCGCCCAGGAAGTCGCGGATCCCCTCCACCGTCCGCTGCGCCGCGATCAGATCGCGCCGCCGCGGCGTGTCAATCCCGTAGTAGCAGGCGTGGGCGATCGGCGGCGAGCCCACCCGCACGTGCACCTCGCTCGCCCCCGCCTCGCGCAGCCGTCCCACCAGCCGGCGCAGCGTCGTGCCGCGCACGATCGAGTCGTCCACGACCACCACGCGCCGGCCGGCGAGCGCCGAGCGCACCGGGTTGAACTTGATCCGCACGCCGAGGTCGCGGTCGCCGGGCAGGATGAAGGTGCGCCCCACGTAGTGGTTGCGGATCAGCCCCAGCTCGTAGCGCAGGCCGGAGCCCTCGGCGTAGCCGAGCGCGATCGAGTTGCTCGAGTCGGGCACCGCGATCACCACGTCGGCCGCCGCCGGGCACTCGACGGCCAGGCGCCGGCCGATCGCCCGGCGCACGCGGTCCACGTCCTCGCCGAAGACCCGGCTGTCCGGTCGCGAGAAGTAGATGTGCTCGAAGATGCACTGGTGCAGCGCCCCGCCGGGCGGGACGAGACGCTGGCTGCTCACGCCGCGGCCGTCCAGCCGCACCAGCTCCCCGGGCTCCACGTCGCGCAGGTAATCCGCCCCGACCAGGTCCAGTGCGCAGGTCTCGCTCGCCACCACGTGGCCGGCGCCCAGCCGGCCCAGGCAGAGCGGGCGGAAGCCGTGCGGATCGCGCGCCGCGTACACCGCCCCGGGGGCGAGCAGCAGGAGCGCGTAGGCGCCGCGCACCTCGGCGGCGGCCGCCGCCAGCGCCGCCCCGGTGCCGTCGCTGCGCGCCCGCGCGATCAGGTGCAGGAACACCTCGCTGTCGAGCGTCGTCTGGAAGATCGAGCCGGCCGCCTCGAGCCGCGCCCGCAGCGTGCGGGCGTTGACGAGGTTGCCGTTGTGGGCCAGCGCCAGCGCGCCGCCGTGATAGACGATGGACAGCGGCTGCGTGTTCTCCAGCGTCACGCGGCCCGCGGTCGAGTAGCGGTCGTGCCCGACGGCCAGATCGCCCGGCAGGCGGCCGAGGTCCAGCCCGCGGTAGACGTCGGCCACGAGGCCCAGCCCCTTGTGGGCGTGGAAGGCCCCGTCGCCGTCGCAGGTCACGATCCCGGTGGACTCCTGCCCGCGGTGCTGCAGCGCGTGCAGGCCCAGCACCGTCACCTCGGCCGCGTTCGCCACACCCGCCGCCCCGAAGATCCCGCACTCCTCGCGCCGCCCGCTCATCGCCGCTCCCCGCCCGCGGCGCGCGCCCGCGTCAGCCAGGGCAGCGGCACCGCCGCCCCGGCGATCCGATGCTCCTCGGCGTGCGGGTTGCACAGCAGGCCCCGGCGCCGGTCCCGCAGCACCGCGAGCCGCGCCGCCGCCGCGCCGGCCGCCACGCCCGGAGCGAAGCGCAGAGCCCACACCACGCCCTCGCGCACCTCCACGCGGCGCCCGCTCACCGCCGCCCACCAGCGCTCGGCCGCGCGCCGGCGCGCCCCACCCCGCTCCACCACCAGCACCGCCTGCTCGCCCGCCTCGAGCGGCACGGCCTCGGCCGCGTCCAGCCGCACGAGCACCACCTCCTTCTGCGGGTTGTAGAACTGGATCGAGCGCGCCAGCAGCCGCTCCACCTCGCCGCGCGGGGGCAGCGCCCCGCGCAGCTCGAGCAGGCGGAAGCGCCGCATCGCCACCGGCGGTTCCCGCCCCTCGCCCAGCGTGCGCGCCACCGTCAGGGCCGAGACCGCCTCGGGGTCGTCGGCGCGGACCCGCACCCACACCTGCGCCACCCCGCGTCCCGCGGCCACGGTCACGCCTCCTCCAGGTGACGCGCGAGCCCCTCGAAGAGGGCCGCGCCCGGTCCCGCCTCGTCCCGCGGCGCCCCGCCGCGCTCGCGCCACTGATCCCAGCGGTCCGCCCACTCGCCGCCCACGCCGCGGCCGAGGACTCCCAGCTCGAGCGCCCGCTCCGGGTGCGGCATCAGCGCCAGCACCGTGCCGGCCGCGTTGCACACGCCGGCCGCGCCCGCCTCGGAGCCGTTGGGATCGTCGGGGAATCCGCCCGCCGGCTCCCCCGCCACGGTGGCGTAGCGCAGCGGCACCTGTCCACGCCCGGCCAGCTCGGCGAGCCGGCCGGCGCGCCGCGAGGTGAAGCGGCCCTCCCCGTGGGCCACCGGCAGGGGCAGCACCGTGCCCGGCGGCAACCGGCGCGTGAACACGCAGGGCGAGGCCTCGACCCGGACGTTCACCCAGGCCGCGTAGTAGCCCGCGCGCTCCGGCATGCGGTTGCGCGCCAGCGCCAGCTCCACCGCGCCACCGCCGGGCACGAGCCCCGCCTCGACCAGCACCTGCGCGCCGTTGCAGATCCCCAGCACCGGCGTGCCCCGTGCCTCGACCTCCTCCGCCAGCACCCCGGTCATCGCGTGCTTCGCCGACAGCGCCCCCGCCCGCACCCGGTCCTGCCACGAGAAGCCGCCCGGCAGCACGTAGGCCTGGTAGCCGCGCAGTTCCTCCGCCGCCCGGGTCCAGCGGAACACCTCGGCCGCGAGCCCCGCGCGTTCCAGCGCGCGCGCCGCCTCGGCCTCGCAGTTCACCCCGGGGAACTGCAGCACCGCCACCCGCGCACCGCTCATTCCGGCTCCTCGTTCCACAGCCGCTCGAGCGGCCGCGCCGCCGCCTCGCGCAACCGCGCTGCCGGCCACTCCGCCAGTCCCTCGGCCAAGCGCAGGCGCAGGCCCGCGCCCGCGCGCACGACCCCCACCGGCCAGGCCGGCAGCGCGTGCTCCCGCGCCCACTGGAAGAGCCCCGACGAGCGCTCGGGGCTCACCGCGAAGACGATCCCCGGCCGCTCGGAGAAGAGCGCCGCCGCCGTCTCGACCTCCAGGACCGAGAGGTCCGCCTCGATCCCCAGTTCGCGCCCCCCGGGCGCGGCGAGCAGCATCTCCGCCAGCGCGATCGCCAGGCCCCCGCACGACACGTCGTGCGCCGCGCGCACCCAGCGCTCCTCGGCCGCGATGACGGCCAGCTCCTGCAGGCGCGCCTCGAGGGCCAGATCGAGCGCCGGCGGCGCGCCGCCGTCCCCGCCCAGCACCTCGCGCACGAAGGCCGAGCCCCCGAGGTCGTCGCGCGGCTCGCCCACCAGCACGAGGAAGTCCCCCGGTTGGCGCAGCCCCTGGCCCACCGCCGTCTCCACCGCGCGCAATACACCGGCGCAGAGCACCATGGGCGAGGGCGGGATCGCGCGCTCGCCGCTCTGGTTGTGCAGGCTCACGTTCCCGCTCACGAACGGCAGCGCCGCCCCGCGCGCCGCCAGCCCGCCCAGCGCCTCCGCCGCCGCGGCCAGCCCCTCGATCGAGGCCTCGAGGTCGCCCATCACCAGCGGATCCGTCGGATGCCCGAAGTTCAGGCAGTCGGTGAGCGCCCAGGGCCGCGCCCCGGTGCAGGCGACGTTGCGCGCCGCCTCGGCCACCGCGTGCCGCGCCCCCAGTTCGGGATCGGCCGCGCACCACCAGGGATCGCCGCCCACGGCGAAGGCCAGCCCGGTCGGCCGGTCCGCCGCGACGCGGATCACCGCCGCGTCCGCCTCGCCCGGCCGCAGCCAGGTGCGCCCCTGCACCTCGCTGTCGTAGTGCCGGTGCAGGTACTCGCGCGAGGCCAGGGCCGGCGAGCCGAGCAGCCGCAGCAGCGCCTCGCGCGGCGCCAGGCCGCCGTCTGCCGCCCGCAACCGCGCCGCGGGCCGGCGGCGGCGCGCCGGCCGCTCCACGCGACGTCCGGCGGTGATCGCCTCGACGGCGCAGTCCACCAGCGTCTCGCCCCGCCAGCTCACGCGGTAGCGCGGCTCGTCGCACGCCGCCCCCAGCACGCTGGCCCCCGCGCCGGGATACACGGTGCCGAGGTCGAACTCCTCGTTGTAGATCGCGGCCAGCTCGCTCGCGAACGACTCCGGCACCACCCAGCAGAAGCGCTCCTGCGTCTCCGCGCAGAGCAGGACCTCGGCGGGCAGCGGCTCGGCCACCCGGTGCAACCGGTCGAGCACGATCTCGGCACCGCGCCCGCCCGCGGCCGCCAGCTCACTGGTGGCGCAGGCCAGGCCGCCCGCCCCGAGATCCTTGAACCCCGCCGGGATGCCGCGCGCGCGCACGCGGCGGAAGGCCTCGGCGTTGGCCACGTGCAGGACGCGCTTGAGGAACGGATCCGGAAGCTGCACCGCCCCGCGCTGCTCGCCGCCCAGTTCGCCGGAGGCGAACGACGCGCCGCCGAAGCCGCTCCCGTCGGTGGGCTTGCCCACCAGCACGAACGCCCACGGTCCCGGCCCCTCCGGCACGCGGCTGCGCAGCAGTCCCGCGACCGGCACCAGCCCGACCGCCATGACGTTGACCAGGCAGTTCGCGTCGTACCCGGAGGCGAACGTGGTCTCGCCGCCCAGGTTCGGCACGCCCAGCGCGTTCGCGTAGCCGGCGATGCCCTCGACCACGCCGCGCACCACGTCGCGGACGTGCACGTCGCCGGCGGGATCGCCGAAGCGCAGCGCGTCGAGCACCCCCACGACCTCGGCGCCCATGCAGCCCACGTCGCGCACGATGCCGCCCACGCCGGTGGCCGCGCCCTCCACCGGCAGCACCTGGCTGGGGTGATTGTGGCTCTCGTGGGCCATCACCAGCGCGAGGTCCTCGCAGGGCGGCGGCAGCGCCACCACGCCGGCGTCCTCCCCCGGCCCGAGGATCACCTGCGGGGCGCAACTCGGCAGGCGGCGCAGCAGGTGGCGCGTGGACTTGTACGAGCAGTGCTCGCTCCACAGGATCCCGAACAGCACCGCCTCCGCCCACGACGGAGGACGCCCCAGCAGCTCGCCCAGGCACTCGACCTCCCCGGGCTCGAGGCGCACGCCGCGCCGCTCCAGCGCCGCCGACACCGCGACCGGATCGCGCGCCTCGACGGCGCTCCAGGCCGGTGCGGCCGCCGCGGCGTCGTTCACGCCCCGGGCTCCTCCGCCCGCGCGAAGATCGCGTCCACCCGGCGCAGCGGCGCCGTGACCTCGAAGCACGCCGCCAGCGCCCCGGGCGCCAGCACCGCGCCCACCCGGGGATCCGCCGCCAGCGCGGCGCGGAACGGGACCCCGCCGTCGAGCGCCGCCAGGGCATGCTCCTGCACGATGCCGT
>CAYNPF010000180.1:0-5290 GCA_964398895.1 uncultured bacterium | reverse complement strand
GGCAGGTGGATGCGGAAGGTCGCGCCCTTGCCGGGCTCGCTCTCGATGTCAATGTGGCCGCCGCTCTGCTTGACGATGCCGTAGACCGTGGCCAGGCCCAGGCCGGTGCCCTTGCCCTTGGCCTTGGTGGTGAAGAACGGGTCGAAGACGCGGGCGCGGGTGGTGGCATCCATGCCGCAGCCGGTGTCGCTCACCGCGAGCTGGACGTAGCGGCCGGGCGTGAACGCCCAGCCGCGGCCGATGGCGTAGCCGGCGTCGAGTTCGGCCTCGCCGATCTCGATGCCGATGGTCCCGCCGTCGGCCATGGCGTCGCGGGCGTTGATCACCAGGTTGAGGATCACCTGCTGGAGCTGACCGAGGTCGGCCTTCACCCGCGCGGCCGTCGCGCTGCGGGTGGTGACCATCTCGTAGCCGGAGCCGAGCAGTTGCCGCAGCATGCCCTCCATCTCGGCGACCACGGCGCCGAGGTCGAGCACCCGCGGCTGCAGCACCTGCTGGCGGCTGTAGGCGAGCAGTTGCCGGGTCAGCGAGGCGGCGCGCCCCGCGGCCTTGCGGATGTCCTCGGCGCTGTGGTGCGCGGGATGATCGTCCGGTACGCGCCGGCGGATCATCTCGGCCGAGCCCATGATGACGGTGAGCACGTTGTTGAAGTCGTGGGCGATGCCGCCGGCCAGCCGGCCCACCGACTCCATGCGCTGCGCCAGCCGGAGCTGCTCCTGGGCGTTGCGCCGCTCGGTGTCGTCAATGAGGTGGCCCTGGATCTCGACCAGCTCGCCGTGCTCGTCGAAGACACCGACCACCGATTCGATGACGTGCACGCGGGTGCCGTCCTTGCGCACGTAGACGGTCTCGTAGCGGTCGAAGGCCCGGTGCTCGCGCAGCCCGTCGAGGAAGGCGGCCCGGGCGCCCGGCTCCGGGTAGCGCGAGCCGGCGTTGATCTCCAGCACCTCGGCGATCGAGTCGTAGCCGAGGATGCGGGCGAAGATCTCGTTGCAGTCGAGGACGCGCCCCTCGATGTCCGAGACGTAGGTCCCGGCGACATCGTGCTGGAAGAAGCGCCGGTAGCGCTCCTCGCTGCGCCGCAGGTCGGCCTCGGCCCGGCGCCGCTCGGTGACGTCAATGCCGAAGGAGATCGTCCCCGGCTCCTCGCCCGGCGTGTCCAGCAGCGCGTTCCGCCAGACGATCTGCCGCTCCTCGCCGGAGCGGGTGCGAATGCGGTTCTCCAGCTCGCCGGACGTGCCGCCGGCTAGCAGGCGCTGGAACTCCTCCCGGACACACGCGTGGACCTCGTGCGGCACCAGGATCTCGAACCAGTCGCGGCCCAGCACCTCCTCGCGCGAGTAGCCGGTGATCTTCTCGGCCGTCTGGTTGAAGACGGTGATCCGGCCGCGGGCGTCGAGCCCGACCACCAGGGCGTTGGCGGTCTCGATCAGCTTCTCGGCGTATTCCTTGGCGGCCCGCAGCGCGCACTCGCTGCGCTTGCGCAGGGTGATGTCGCGGAGCACGCCGACCACGAAGCGGCAGCCGGCGGCGTCCACGAAGCGGGTCTTCTGGGTGATGAAGGTGCGGACGTTGCCCTGCGCGTCGGGGATCTCGTCCTCGCTGGCGCAGCCCTCGCCGGTGGCGATCACGGCGTCGTCCTGGCGCCAGAACTTCTCCCACTGCTCGCGGCTCAGGGCCTCGTCGTCGTCGCGGCCGAGGAGCTGCTCGCGCGTCTTGCCCGCCAGGGCGCACTCGGCGTCGTTGGCCAGCACCATCCGGTGCCGCTCGTCCTTGACGAACACCGGATCGGCGATGCAGTCGAGGATCTGGCCGAGCGACTCGATGTTGACGGGGGGCTCGGCGCCGGTCGCCGGCGTCCGGATCGGGCGCGGCTCGGCCCCCGCTCCGGGCACGGCCCCGCGATGCGTCCCCTGGCTCGCCTTCGACGACGGGCGCCTGCGCATGCACTCTCCCTGTGGGGCCCGCGGGGACCGGTCGAGGCGGCGGCCGAGGAGGAGCCGCCGGGCACTCGCGAACCGGGATGGTTATCGGTAACCGCCCGCACAGGGTTGAGGAGTATGTAGTGTCCGCCGCTGGGGCCTCTTCCGACGGTTCTGGCCCCGGCATCGAGGGGGGGCGCCCGGTGGCGCCCCCCTCGAGTGACCGCCCGGTCAGTGCCGGGGCCGGTAGAGCCGGTTCGGCTGCCCCGTCTCCCAGGGCCGGTAGGAGACCGCGAAGCGCACCCGGTCGAGCAGGGGCGGGTGGCTGTAGGTGAGCGCCTCGATCAGGGGGGACGGGTCGGGGTCGGAGCGGTTCTGTGCGCCCAGCTTGATGAAGGCCCGCGCCCCGGCGTCGTTGGCGTGGGTCAGCTCGAGCGCGAAGGTGTCGGCGTCGTGCTCGATGCGGCGCGTGAAGCCGTTGCTGAGCGGTTGCGCCAGGGTCATCAGCAGCGTGAAGACGACGACGAACAGGGGCAGCGAGGCGATGTCGTGCAGCTCGTGGAAGCCCCAGCGGGTGCCCCAGCGGTGCAGGGCGGCGCGGGCCAGCAGCCCGCCGAGCCAGAAGACGACGAAGCTCATGCCGGTCATGAAGAGGATCTCCCACCACAGGTGGTGCATGCGGTAGTGCCCGGCCTCGTGGGCGACGACGAAGAGGATCTCGTCCGGCGTCATGCCCTTGAGCGTCGTGTCCCACAGGACGATGCGCTGCGAGACGCCGAAGCCGCTGACGTAGGCGTTGTACTTGGTGGTCTGCTTGCTGGCGTCCGACTGGAAGACGTGCCGGGCGGGAATGCCGGCGCGGCCGGCGACGTCCAGCACCTGGGCCTCGAGCTGGCGGTTCTCGAGCCGTGTGAAGCGGTTGAACACCGGCTCGATGACCAGCGGCTGGATGAGCGCCCCGGCGAGGATGACCGGCAGGGTGCCGAGCCCGAGGGCCAGCCACCAGTGCCGCGGGAAGCGCCGCACCGGCAGGTAGGCGAACCAGACCAGCGGCACCAGGCCGAGCAGGACGAAGCTCAGGACGAGGCCCTTGCCCTCGTCGAGCAGCCAGCCGCCGAAGCCCTGGGTCGCCAGGTGGTACTGGTGCTCGAGCGCGAAGCCCTGGTAGAAGGCCAGCGGGAAGCCGAGGACGAAGTCCACCACTAGGTAGACGCCGAGAAAGACCATCACCTGCACGTAGCCGCGGCGGCTGACGCGGCGCGCCCCCTCGGCGATCCAGGCGGCCAGGCCCGAGAAGAGGAAGAAGAGCCCGACCAGGATGCCGTAGATCGGCGCGATGAACTCCAGCGCCACCCGGGTCGTGGCGTAGGCACGGTTCTCGGGCGTGAAGTTGGCCAGCACCGTCGCCTCGTAGTCCGAGCTCGACGGCGCGGAGCTCGCGGGCGCGGGCGGCGCCGCAGCCGCACCGGGCGCCGTCATCGCGGGCGGCGTCGCAGCGGGGCTCGCGGGCGCGGCGGCGTGGAAGCGCGCCAGGCTGTCGGCGCGGGCGATGCTGTCGAGGCGCGCCACGCGCTGCAGGTGGCGCAGCCAGCGCCGGTAGGCGCGGCGGGCGCTGTCGCTGGGCGCGGAGCGGCGGTGCAGCGTGGTCGTCCCGGCGGGCGCCGACGCGAGGGTCGGCGGCCCCGATGCCGGATCGGCCGCAGCGGAGCCCGAGGACCCGGCGCCAGCGACGAGGCCGAGCGTCAGCAGGCCCGTGACGAGAGCGAAGCGCAACGACGGCTGCCGGATCATGATGCCCTCCCCGGCCCGGACAGGTCGGCGGCCGGGCGCTGTTGGCGTGGGAGCCTCACTGTATCCGCGGTCGGGAGCCCGCTGCAATGGCGCGATGCGGCGGCCGGCGGGATGGCCGAGGGGGATCGCACTCGGAGCGCGGCCGCGACCGCGGGTTCGCGCGTCGTCCGGGCTAGCCCGGACTATTCATGAACCGCAAGCCGAGGATGCGGGATGGCCGTGGAGGACAAGGAGTACGGCGTGGCCGCGACGCGGGCACCCGCCGGGCACCCGCCGAAGGCGGGTCGCGGGTCGGGGTTGAACACCCCGTCGAGGAGCGGCCACGCCGCACGACGCGGTCATCCGCGGCCAGACAGCGTCCGCAGGCGCGGGCTCATGAATAGTCCGGGCTAGTGGACGACCACCAGCCGCCGGGTGAAGACGGCGGCGCCCAGCGCGGCCCGCACGAGGTAGACGCCGCGCGGGAGCCGGTCGCCCGAGTCGTCGCGCAGGTCGTAGGCCAGGTCCACGAGGCCGGCGCCGTAGTCGGCCCGGACCAGCCGGCGCACCCGTCGGCCGGCAACGTCGAAGACCTCGACCTGCACCGGTGCGGCCACCGGGAGCGCGAGGCGGAAGGTGGTCTGGCCGCTGGCGGGATTGGGCCGGGGGGGCGAGAACGACAGCGCCAGGCTCGCCTCCTGGCCGTTCGTCTCCTCGACCTGGCCGGAGATCACGTTCGACATCTCGGACCAGTTGCCGGAGGCGTCCACGGTCTTGATGGCGAAGTAGTAGGTCACCCCCGCCTCGAGGCCGGAGACGCGACAGAGCTCCGTGGTGCCGGGCACGCCGGGTCGCGGTACGCCCGTCGCCGCGCTGGCCCGGGAGAAGCTCGCGGCGGTGATCAGATCACGCGAGTAGCGGAGGTCGTAGGCCGCGGCGCGACCGGACACCCCGTCCCCGCCGGGCGCGGTCCATTCGACCACGATCTCCCCGGCGTACGACCGGGCGATACAAGCAAGGGTGATGGATACGACAAAGGCCGTCGTGGCCAGGATGCGTGAGCAGTGCAACGAACTCTCCGTTCCTTGGAAAACCATCCGGGCGGCCATGCCCGGGGGCCATTGGGAACCGGACGACTTCTCCGAAGCTCCGGGACGGCCGCGGACGGAGCCGAGGATCGTCCCGGGTGAGGCGCCTCCCGGTCGGACGCGCTTGCCCCGGTCGTCGGACTCCGCTACAGCCGGCAGCACCCGAACGGGGAAACTCCGTTCCCCGGTCCGACGCTGCAGTCCCGTGCCATTGATAAACCATGGCGCGGGACCAGTTCCAGCGGAAAGTGCGCGGCGATGTCAGGGAGGTGACAACCGTCGCCAGCACCGACGAGCGGCCTCATCCGACCCGCCCGCGGGCCGCCGGCGCGGTAACGGCATGCGGCGCCCGCGGCTGTGGCGGCCACGGGCGCCGTCGTCGGCCCTCCCGATCAATCCAGCACGACGATCCGGCGGCTGGAGAGCTCGCTGCCCGTGGCCGCGCGGATCAGGTAGACGCCGGGCGCCACGCGGCTGCCCGCGTCGTCCCGCAGATCCCACGCCAGGCTC
>CAYNPF010000179.1:0-5316 GCA_964398895.1 uncultured bacterium | reverse complement strand
CCTCGCCGAGCCGAAGGCGCTGGTCGGCTTCGCCGGCGCGCGCGTCATCCGCCAGACCATCGGCGAAGAGCTCCCCGAGGGCTTCCAGCGGGCCGAGTTCGTGCGCGAGAAGGGCTTCGTGGACCGCGTCGTGCATCGCCGGCAGATGCGTGACGAGGTCGCGCGGCTGCTCGAGTTCTTCTGGCGCTCGACCGAGGGCTTCACGCTCGGCCAGACCGCGCCCGCTGCGGCCGCGGCCGCGCCGGCACCGGCGCGCCCGCCGAAGGAGACGCCACGCCCGCGGTGAACCTGCAGCGATCGCTCGAAGCCCTCTACGGTCTGGAGCGCCGGCGCGACAAGCTCGGCCTCGACGGCACACGTGCACTGCTCGGCGCCCTCGGCGATCCCCACGCCGAGTGGGCCGCCGTGCACGTCGCCGGCACCAACGGCAAGGGCTCGGTCTGCGCGCTGATCGAGCGCGTGCTGCGCGAGGCCGGCATCCGCACCGGGCTGTACACCTCGCCCCACCTGGTGGACTTCCGCGAGCGCATCCGCGTGGACGGCCAGTGGGCCGACGCGGCGCGGTTGAGCCGGCGGCTGGCCCTGATCGAGAAGCTGCCCGAGGGGCGCGACCGCACGTTCTTCGAGGTCTGCACGGCGCTGGCCTTCGACGACTTCGCGGCGCGCGAGGCCGAGTGGGGGGTGGTCGAGGTGGGCCTGGGCGGCCGGCTCGACGCCACCAACGTGATCGAGTCCTCGCTGTCGGTCATCACCTCGATCGGTGCCGACCACACCGGCGTGCTGGGGACCACGCCCTCCCAGATCGCCGCGGAGAAGGCCGGCATCATCCGTCCGGACGTACCGGTGGTCTCGGGGGTGGAGCCGGGCGAGGCCGCCGACATGATCGAGCGCGTCGCCGAGCGCTGCGAGGCGCCGCTGGTGCGCGCCGCCGAGCGGGTCGCGGTGCGCTGGCTGGGCGACGGCCCCGACGGCCTGCGCTTCGTCGCCTCGGTCGAGCCGTGGGGCCGCCTCGAGCTCACCTGCCCGCTGCACGGCCGCCACCAGCTGGCCAATGCCTGCACCGCCCTGGCCGCGCTGTCGCTGCTGGAGGAGGGCGGCGTCGAGATCGGGACGGAGGCGGTCGAGGACGGCTTCGCCCGCACGCGCTGGCCGGGGCGGCTGGAGGCCTGCCCGGGCGAGCCGCGCCTGTGGTGGGACGGCGCCCACAATCGCGACGGCTTCGCCGCGCTGGCGGCGGCGTGGGAGCGCGATCTGGGCTTCGCGCCGCCCGCCGTGCTGGTGCTGGCGCTGGCCCAGGACAAGGACGTCGAGGCGATCGCGGGCGAGCTGGCGCCCTGGGCAGGCGGCGAGCGCGTGATCGCGACGCAGTCCCGCAACCCGCGCGCCCTGCCGGTTGCGGAGCTGACCGTGCGGCTGGCGGCGGCGGGGCTGCCGGCCGTCGCGCACGACACGGTGGAGGCGGCGCTCGCCGCCGCGCTCGACGCCGGCGCGGCCGGCCGCGTGCTGCTGTGCGGATCGCTGTTCGCCGTGGCCGAGGCCATGGTGGACCGCGGCGGCGCCCCGGGGGAGTGGTTGTGAGGCGTGGCGGGTGGGCGGCGCTGATCGCCGCGCTGGGCCTGGTCGGTGCCGCGGCGTGGGCTCAGCCCGAGCCGCCGCTGCACATCACCGCCGACAACATGACCGGCAGCCACGGCCCCGAGGGCGACTACGTCTTCCTGAACGGCGCCGTGCACATCACCCGCGGCCGCACCGTGCTCACCGGCGACACCGGCCGCTACTTCCGCACCGCCGGCATGCTCTACCTCGACGGCAACGTGTGCATGGTGGACAGCACCACGACCCTGACCTGCGACCACGCCTCCTACTCCGAGGTCGAGGACGTGCTGGCGGTCGAGGGGCGGGTGAAGCTGGTGGACCGCGACGCCGTGCTGGAGGCCCCGGCCGGGACCTTCGACCGGCGCACCGGGCGGGCCGACCTGAGCGGGCCGGTGCAGGGGCGCGACCGCAGGCTGCGCATCCGCTCCGACCGTGCCGCCTACCTGCGCGACTCCGCGGTGATCCAGGCGCGCGAGCACGTCTTCGGCGTGGACGAGGAGAACCGAACCGAGCTGGAGGCGCGGGCGGTGGACTACGACCGCGACACCCGCGTGGCGGTGGCCACCGGCGACCCGGTGCTGCGCTCGCGCGGCGACGACCGCCGCGTCACCGAGCTGCGGGCCATCCGGCTGGTGGTGGACACCGAGCGCCGGGTGGCCGAGGCGATCGACTCGGTGCGGGTGAACCGCGACACCCTGCAGGCCCGCGGCGACTACGCCCGCTTCGACGACCTCGCCCAGCACGGCTGGATGTACGGCAGCCCGCGGGCCTGGGACGACCAGACCCAGGTGAGCGGCGACACGCTCGAGTTCTTCACGGACCAGCGGGCGGTGCGCGCGGTGGTGGTGCGCTCGAACGCGATCATGGACTACATCGGCAACCGCCCCGGCACGCTGGGCGAGACCAGCCGGCTGGTGGGCGACACCGCGACCGTCTACTTCAGCCGCAACGAGATCGACAGCCTGGTGGCGGTGGGACGCGCCCGCAACGAGTACACCGGCCCGGCCCACGCCGGGAAGAAGTCGGAGCGCAACGAGGCGGCGGGCGACTCCATCACCGTGTTCTTCCGCGATCGTAAGATCGACCGCGCCCGGGTCGTCGGCAAGGCCCACGGCACCTACCGCATCGCCGTGGACGAGGGCGACACCACCGCGGTGAAGCGCGAGGTGGTGAACTACGATGCGCGCCGCATCGAGTTCCAGGTGGGCGACAACGTCATCGTCCTCGACCGCGACGCCCACCTCGTCTACCAGGACCTCGAGCTGCGCGCGCGCCAGGTGAAGTACGACGTCGGCCGGCAGACGCTCGAGGCCGAGGGCTCGCCGGTGCTGGGCGACCGCGGCGAGGAGATGAAGGGCGGGCTGATGACCTACGACCTGCCCAGCCGCGTCGGCACCGTCTACGGCGCCGCGACCCACTACGAGAAGGGCCTGTACAGCGGCGACCGCATCCGTAAGGTGGGGGAGGACGAGCTCGACGTCAGCGGCGGCACCTACACCACCTGCAACGCCGCGGATCCCCACTACCACTTCTCGTCGCGCTGGATGAAGATCTACCTGAAGGACAAGCTGGTGGCGAAGCCGGTGGTGTTCTACCTCGAGCACGTGCCGGTGCTGGCGCTGCCCTTCTGGGTCTTCCCGGTCAAGCCCGGCCGCCACTCCGGCTTCCTCTTCCCGCAGTTCGAGCTGGGCCTGAGCAACAGCGCCGGCCAGTTCATCCGCAACGCCGGCTACTATTGGGCGCCCAACGACTACATGGACTTCACCGCGGGCGGCGACTACTACCAGGCCGAGCCGTCGTGGGTGCTGCGGGGGCAGGGCCAGTACAAGCTGCTCTACCGGCTGGACGGCGACTTCAACGGCACCTACGCGCGCAGCGAGGGCCAGACCTCGCGCTCGGAGGACTGGGACTTCAACGCCAACCACTCGCAGACGCTCAGTTCGCGCACCCGGTTGGTGGCGCGGGCCTCGTTCGTCTCGAGCAAGAACTACAACTCCAGCAACCTCTACGGGCGCCCGCTGTCGCAGCGGCTCAGCCGCTTCCTGACCTCGAGCATGGCGATCTCGCACAACGCCGACTGGGCGAGCATCAACGCCTACGTGGACCGCCGCCAGGACCTCGACGCCGACCAGAACCTGCTCGACGCCAATGCCGCGTCCCGCCAGCCGATTGGCACCGTGGCCTCGCTCGCCAACCTCACCGAGTCGAAGCCGAGCGTGTCGGTGGCCTTCCCGACCCGCTCGATCGGTGCCGTCGGGCCGCTCAGGGGCACGGCGCTGGGCAAGCGTCTGCGCACGATGTACTTCGGCCTCAACAGCCAGTTCGTGTCCTATTCCGAGCGCCGCGCCTACGTCACCGGGCACGTGGGCTATACCGCCAGTCCCTACCAGGACTCGATCACCGTGCTCGGCCAGCGCTCCTCGACGCGGCGCGGCCTGACCAACTCGCTGAGCCTGTCCGACTCGCGGCAGCTCTTCGGCTGGCTGAACCTGCAGCCGGCGATGCGCGCCAACGTCGCGGTCTTCGACTTCGACCAGCAGGGGCACCGCGTCGTGCCGGCCGGCGTGTGGTCGGGCTCGGTCACCTCGAGCACGACCTTCTACGGCACCTTCCGGCCGCACATCTTCGGCATCGAGGGGTTGCGGCACGTCGTCGCGCCCAGCGTGGCGCTGTCCTACAGCCCCGAGTTCAAGGGGCTCACCTTCGTGGACACCGCCGGCGTGCGGCGCGAGCGGTTCCGCAGCTTCTCCGGCATCAGCATCTCCGGCTTTCAGCAGTCGTACCTCACCTTCGGTCTCAGCCAGCGGCTGCAGGCCAAGGTGAAGCGGGGTGGCAACGTCACTCGCCTCGACAACCTGCTGTCGTGGAACCTGGCCGGCGCGTACGACTTCCTCTACCGCGAGCACGGGTCGCTGCACCCGCTCTCCACCCTCTCCTCGGCCGTGCTGGTGCAGCCGCCCAGCTACATGAACGCGAACCTGAGCTGGACCACCGACGTCTACGCGGCGCGCCCGATCCGCACGGTGAACTACAACCTCGGCCTCAACCTCGACAGCGGTGGCCTGAAGAAGACCAGCCCCGACCTGCCGACCGAGGCGGCCGTCGGCGAGGGCGGCGAGAACTGGTCGTTCGGCTTCGCCTACTCGTATGCCGGCGGCTACGCCAGCGCCACCGACTGGTCGAGCACGAAGACCGCGAACGTGACCAGCCGCTACCAGCTCTCGCCGTCGTGGGCGATCGAGTACTCCGCTTCGCTCGACCTCTCCGGCCGGCAGATCCAGAGCCAGCGTTTCGTGCTGACCCGCGACCTTCACTGCTGGCAGGCGACCTTCACGCGCTCCTTCGTGGTCGGGGGCGAGACCGAGTACTACTTCCGCATCGGCGTGAAGGACCAGAAGGAGATCTACCTGGAGCGGGGAACGCGGATGGGCAGCCTGGGCGGCATCAATTAGGCTCTCTCCGAGAATGCCCGAGGGGCTGCGTTGCGCGGCTGGCTCCTCGCTCCGATATGGCCTGAAGGCCACGATCTCGCCCGTCGCACGGCCGCGACGCCCTGGCCTCGGCCATTCTCGGAGAGAGCTCGGCGCTCGCTGCGGCTCACCTGGAAGGTCGCGCCAGCCCGCCGGGTCGGAATCGGAGTCGCGCTGCCGTACGCCGCATCCAATGTCTCCGCCATGAAGCCCGTTCCCCTGGAAGTCCGCCTGCCCGTCGCCGCGCCCG
>CAYNPF010000178.1:0-5349 GCA_964398895.1 uncultured bacterium | reverse complement strand
CCACATGTACGGCGGCGGCGGCGCAGGCGTGACGGCCATGACCGTCACCTCGGGGCCCGGCATCTCCCTGATGGTGGAGGGCATCTCCTACATGGTCGGCTCCGAGCTGCCTGGCGTGTTCGTGAACATCATGCGCGGTGGCCCCGGGCTGGGGAACATCGGCCCCGAGCAGTCCGACGTGAAGCTGGCCTGCCGCGGGTTGGGCCACGGACACACGCACTGCATCGCGCTCATGCCCAGCACGCCGCAGGAGATGCTCGACTACGCGATCCTGGCCTTCGAGCTCACGCTCAAGTATCGCAACCCGGTCCTCATCCTGGCCGACGGTTACCTCGGCCAGATGACGGGCAAGGTGCAACTGCCCGACTACATGGTGAAGCCCGGGATCCCGAAGTGGGCGGTCTACGGTGACCGGGAACACCGCCGCAACCTCATCACCTCCATTGACCTGCAGGAGGTGGACCTCGAGAAGTTCAACCGGTACCTCGAGGCCAAGTACGAGTCCATGAAGGTGGAGGCGCGGGCCGATGCCTCCCTGACCGCAGACGCGGACATCCTCCTGGTGGCCGCCAACACGCCGGCTCGCGCCGCCAAGGGCGCGATGAAGAGCCTGCGCGACCAGGGCATCCGGGCCGGGCTCTTCCGCCCCATCACCATCTGGCCCTTCCCGGTCGAGCAGCTCAAGGCGGTCCTGCCTGCGATCCAGCGCATCGTCGTGGTCGAGGCCAACGAAGGCGGCCAGATCGAGGACGAGCTGAGGCTGAACCTGAGCCTGGCCGGCGTCCAGAAGCTGCCCCCCATCACCCACGTTCGCCGCTCCGGCGGGATGTTGCCCGAGCAGAGCGAGATCGTCGCCCACGTGAAGTCCATCCTGGGAAAGTGAGGAGGCACTCGTGAACGTCTTCTATCCGAAGTTCGAGCGCCATTCTCATGGCGAGGGTCTCAAGGGCCAGTCCACCCACTACTGCGCCGGCTGTGGGCACGGACTCGTGCACAAGTACCTGGCGGATGCCATCGAGGAGCTGGGCATCCAGGACCAGACGGTCCTGGTCAGCCCGGTGGGCTGCTCGGTGTTCGCCTACTATTACTTCGACACCGGCAATACCCAGGCCGCGCACGGGCGCGCGCCGGCCGTGGCCATCGGCCACAAGCTGGCCAACCCCGAGGCCATGGTGATCTCCTACCAGGGCGACGGCGACCTCGCCTCCATCGGGCTTGCCGAGACGGTGGCCGTGGCGCAACAGGGCACGCCGATCACGGTGATCTTCATCAACAACGCCACCTACGGCATGACCGGTGGGCAGATGGCGCCGACGACCCTCATGGGACAGGTGACCACCACGAGTCCCGAGGGGCGGAACCAGTACAACGGCCAGCCCATGAAGATGGCCGAGCTCATCGCCAGCCTGGACGGTCCCGTGTACGTCGAGCGCGTGGCCCTGTTCTGGCCGGCCGGCCGCAAGAAGGCGGCCCGCGCCATCAAGAAGGCGCTACAGCTGCAGGTGGAGGGGCGCGGCTACTCCTTCATCGAGGTGCTGGCCGAGTGCCCGACCCACCTGAAGATGACGCCCGACAAGGCGGAGGAGTGGGTCAAGGAGAACATGGTCCCGGTCTTCCCGCTGGGCGTGAAGAAGGACACCACCGTGGATCCGTGGTTCCAGCCGGCCAGACCCACGTTCGAGCCCGCGAGCTTCCTCAAGGCCGCGGGGGCCGGGACCGAGGCTCCGAAGCGCTACTGCCAGGGCTTCCCGGCCCACCTCGATCCGCACGACATCAGCCTGAAGCTGGCCGGTGCGGGCGGTGACGGCGCACAGACCGCGGCGATGCTGGTGGCCATGGCCGCCATCCACGAGGGCTTCGACGGCACGCACATCCCCAGCTACGGCCCCGAGAGCCGCGGCGGGACGAGCTACGCGGACGTGCACGTGGCGAAGGACGAGGTGCTGAACCCGGCCAGTCCGACGCCCGACATCCTCATCGGCTTCAACGCCCCCAGCCTGGCGAAGTTCGGGCTGACGGTGAAGAAGAACGGCTTCATCCTCTACGACAGCTCGGTTGCCAGGGACGTGAAGCCCGGCGACCCGAGCGTGACCGTGATGGGCGTGCCCTTCACCGAGATCGCCCAGGGTCTCGGCAAGCTGGTGGTCAAGAACATCGTGGCCCTGGGGGCGCTGCAGGCCACGACCGGCATCTTCCCGAAGGAGACGTTCCTCACCGCCGTGCGCGAGGCCCTCAAGGACAAGGCCAAGCTGATCCCGCTCAACGAGAAGGCCTTCCAGGCCGGCGTCGAGGCGGCGGAGGCGGTGCTGGCGGCGAAGAAGAAGTAAGCGGCGGCGACCGCGAGTCAGGACGAGGGCCCGGCGTTCGCCGGGCCCTCGTGCGTTCGGGGGATCGCCTCCTGCCGACGGGCTTGTCAGCGTCGGAGTGGGTGTTACGCTTCACGTGGTTGGTGAAGCGGGTGCGAGGACGCATGTCCAGCCACGCACGGTCCTTCCTGATTCCGTCGCCGCTGCCGGCGGTCCCTCCCGGGATCGCTCCTCCGGCTCCCGCCGTGCCCGCGCCGACCGTCCCTGCCCGTTTCCGATCCGCGAGCCGCGGCGGTGTCCCGAGGCCGTCCGCCGGTGGCGTGGGGTGGATCCGGGCCTGAGGTGGCGGGCGGGGCCGATCGCGGAGCGCGCGGCCGCCGCTCGCGGAAGGAGGAGAACGATGCCTGGTCGTGTCCGACTCGCCGGGACCCTGCTGCTGGTGGTCGCGGCCCTGATGGTCACCTCGTGCGCGCGCATCTCGACGCCGAAGGCGGCTCCGGGCGGGATCCCCGTCGAGGAACTCGCTTCCCGTGCCGTCGTGCCGGCGGCCTGGGGGAATCTGATCTCGGTCTCGAGCGTGCCCGAGTACCCGGAGCTGGCCCAGCTCTGGTTCCAGGGAACGGACGGCACCGTGCGCTACGCCGTGGTCAGCCTGCGCCGCCACGAGATCCTCAACGCCCACGTGATCCACCGCGCCCAGGAGGTCACGCCATGAAGACGTTCACCAGCGCGATCTGCCGGATCCTCTTCGTCGTTTCCTTCGCCCTGGCGGGGTTGGCCGTGGTGGAGAAGCTGGCGAACCTGGGTGGTTACACGGTGCTGCACGACGCCACGGGCGCCGGCCGGCTGCTCGAGATCGCCGGGATCGGCCTGCTGTTCGTGATCGCCCTGCTCCTGCGCGAGATCGCCCACGCCCTGCGGGCGAAGGGCTCCGCCTGAGGCGCAGCGAGCCGCGGATCTACCGCGACTGCTGAGCCCGCCGCCGGCCCCGGCTTTCACGCCGGGGCCGGCGGGCGGTATCATTATCGGCTGACACTCCACGTGCCGACCCCCGGTGCGCTCCCGACCCGTCCTCGGATCTCGCGTCCCCGGAAGGCGTTGCCGGCAGGTCCCGCGTGGGTCCAACCGGAAAGGCGAGCCCCCGTCGTGCGAAGAATCCCCGCGCTGTTGCTCACCGTGACGTTCGCGCTCCTGCTGCTCTCCGGCCCGGCGCACGCCGGACTGATCCTGTCCGAGCTGTGCGACCCGCAGAGTAGCTACCTCACCGACCGCTTCATCGAGATCTACAACTCCGGCCCCGGCGCGGTGGATCTGACCGGCTGGTCGGTGGTGGCGATCGCCAACAGCCTGGATGTCTGCACCTGGAGCCTCTCCGGCACGCTGCCGGCCGGCCAGGCCCGGGTCATGGGCTACACCACGCCGACGACCACCTTCACCGTGGACTTCCCCAACGCCTCGTGGAACGCCATCACCAGCTCGGGGGCGGCCTACAACTGGAACGGGAAGATCAACGACGGCGCCAAGCTGGTGAACCCGAGCGCGGTGGTCGTGGACAAGGTGCTGGCGACGGGCGATCTGTTCAACGACAAGGACATGGTCCGCAACGCCAGCATCACCGAGCCGAACGCCACCTACACCGCCTCCGAGTGGACGATCACGGCGGTCACGCTGGCCACCAGCGCGAGCCCGGGCAGCCACAACGGCTCGACGGCGGTGGCCGGGCCGGTGATCTCCAACGTCGTCACCGTGCCGCCCACGCCCGATGCCAACGAGGCGGTGGACGTGCACGCCGACGTGGTGGATACCAGCGGCGCGATCGCCTCGGTGAGCCTGGCCTGGGGCACGACCTCGACCTCGCTGAGCAACACGATCGCCATGGCGCTCATCGCCGACTCGACCTACGGGACCAGCTCGACCATCCCCGGCCAGCCCGGCGGGGCCACGGTCTACTACCGTGTCACCGCCGTGGGCGCGCAGGCCAGCGCGAGCAGCTCGATCCTCAGCTACACGCTGCCGGGCGGCGGCGCCGGGGCGCCCACGATCCTGGCGGTGGGGGAGATGAGCGACTCGACCCTGCTGGTGCAGTTCAGCGAGCCGGTGGAGGAGACCAGCGCCGAGACGCCCGCCCACTACACCGTGGGCAGCCTTACCGCGGTGGCCGCGATCCGTGACGACGCCGCGACCGCGAACGTGCTCATCACCGTGCGGGGTCTGACCGCCGGCAGGAAGACGGTGACGGTGAACGGCGTCGCCGATCTCGATGCCAACATCGCCTACGGGATCACCTGCAGCTTCCCCTACGTGGACGTGAGCATCCCGAGCGGCTACTACGCCGGCGCCATGGGCCTCAACGGTTCCGCGCTGCGCTGGGCGCTCCACGACATCGTCGACGACCACACGGTGAAGAGCTACGCCTACGCCCTGACCGCCTTTGCGACCACCGACATCAAGTACGACGGCAAGATCTGGGATGTCTACTCGGACATCCCCGGCGGCACGCCACCCTACGAGTACGACTACGGCGAGACCGGGCAGGGGGCGACCGAGGGGCTGGGCTACAACCGCGAGCACGCTTGGCCGCAGTCGTGGTTCAACGGCGTTTCCCCGACCTACTCGGATGAGTTCAATCTCTATCCGACCGACTCCTACGTGAACGGCAAGCGTTCCAACTACGCGTTCGGGGAGGTCGGCACGGCGACGTGGACCTCACTGAACGGCAGCCTGCTGGGCAGCAGCGCGAGCGACGGTTTCACCGGTACGGTGTTCGAGCCGATTGACGCGTACAAGGGCGACCTGGTGCGGGGGCTCTTCTACATGTCCACGCGTTACCTCGGCGAGGACAGTGGCTGGTCCAGCAGTGACGCCACCGACGGGGCGGAATTGCGGCCCTGGGCGGCGGCCCAGTACCTGGCCTGGAGCGAGGCCGACCCGGTGAGCTGGAAGGAGCGCCTGCGCAACGGCGCCATCTACGCCATCCAGGGCAACCGCAACCCGTTCGTGGACCATCCCGAGTTCGTGCGGGCGATCTACGACTCCAACTCGG
>CAYNPF010000177.1:0-5352 GCA_964398895.1 uncultured bacterium | reverse complement strand
TGCCCAGGCTCTACTACGTCAACTGGTTCCGCCAGGACGCCGCGGGGCGCTTCATCTGGCCGGGCTACGGCGAGAACAGCCGCGTGCTCAAGTGGATCTTCGAGCGGGTCACCGGCGCCGGCCGCGCGGTGGACACGCCCATCGGGCGGCTGCCCGCCCCCGATGCGCTCGATCTCGGCGGGCTCGCGCTCACCGCCGAGGCGAAGCAGGAGCTGCTGCGGGTGGACGCGGAACGCTGGCTCGCCGACCTGCCGTTGCTGCAGGAGCACCTGGCGCGCTTCGGCACGCGGCTGCCGGCGGAGCTGCACGAGGAGGTGGCGGCGCTCGAGACCCGGTTGCGCGCGACGCGCTGACGGTCCGGGCGATCACGATCCGGAGGCGGAACATGCGGCGCTCGATCTTCCCGGTGGTCACGCTGTCGCTGCTGTCGCTGCTGGTCGCGGGCTGTGCGATCAACCCGGTGACCGGCCGTCGCGAGCTGTCGCTGGTGAGCCCGCAGCAGGAGCTGGCCATCGGCGGCGAGGGCTACAAGGCCGCGGTGGCGGAGTACGGCGTCTACCCCGACACCGCGCTGCAGAACTACGTGAACGCGGTGGGCCAGCGGGTGGCCGCGGCCTCGCACCTGCCCGGGCTCGCCTGGCACTTCACTGTGCTCGACGATCCCACCGTGAACGCCTTCGCCATGCCGGGTGGCTACATCTACATCACCCGCGGGATCCTCGCCCACCTGAACTCCGAGGCCCAGCTCGCCGGCGTGCTGGGGCACGAGATCGGCCACGTCACCCACCGCCACACCGCCGAGCAGATGACCCAGCAGCAGCTCTACGGCCTCGGCCTCGGCGTGGCCTCGATCGCCTCGAAGACGGTGGCGCGCTACGGCGACCTGGCGCAGCAGGGCCTGTCGCTGCTCTTCCTCAAGTACAGCCGCGACGACGAGACCGAGGCCGACGAGCTGGGCGTCAGCTACGCCGCCGCCGCCGGCTACGACCCGCGCGAGATCCCCGCCACCTACGCGATGCTCAAGCGCGTGAGCGACCAGGCCGGCCAGCGCCTGCCCGGCTACCTCTCGACCCACCCCGATCCCGGCAACCGCGAGGCCACGACCTCGACGCTGGCGCAGCGCGCGGTGCAGGGCAGGACGAACCTCACCGTGAACGGGCGCGGCTACGTGCAGCGCCTCGACGGCGTGCTGTTCGGCGACGATCCGCGCCAGGGCTACTTCGACGGCGACGTGTTCTACCACCCGGCGCTGCGGTTCCAGCTCACCCTGCCGGCGGGCTGGAAGCACCAGAACACGCGGACCGCCCTGGTGGCACAGGAGCCGGCGCAGAAGGCGGTGATGCAGCTCGGCCTCGCCGCGGCCGGCACGCTGTCGCCCGGGGACTACGTGCAGCAGCTCGTCAACGGCGGCAGGATCGCCGAGGCGCGGGGCCGGAGCGAGACCCTGGGCGGCCTGCCCGCCTGGGTCGGCCGGGCGGCCTTCCCGCAGGAGAACGCGGCGGCCGTGGTCATGGCGGCCGGCTGGATCCGCCGGGCCGACACGCTGATGCTCCAGGTGGTGGGCCGCAGCCAGCAGGTCGGCGATGCCGACGAGGGGCGCATCTTCACCAGCCTGAGAACGCTGCGGCCGCTGACCGACGCGGCGCGGCTGACCGTGAACGGGGACCGGGTGCGGGTGGAGAAGGTGGGGGCCACGGGCAGCCTGCAGACCACGCTGGAGAAGCTGGGCGGGCCGTCGTCGCTCTACGCCACCGACGCCCTGATCAACAACCTGGAGCTGGACGAGACCGTCCACGCCGGCACCCTGCTCAAGCGCATCGTGCCGGGGCGGCACTGATCGGACGTTGACACCCGCGGGGAGCGCTGGGTAGCTTGGCGCCCCGGCGCAGCGGGAAACGCGGGTTACCGGGACGCGCGGAACGACTCTTCCGCGTGGCCCACGGCGCCCGGGCCCAGGATGGGCCCGGGCGTTCGAGACGGGCGCCGGGGTGGCGGAACTGGCTAGACGCGGCGGACTTAAAATCCGCCGGGCTCACGCCCGTCCGGGTTCGACTCCCGGCCCCGGCACCATGCCGCCCGGAGGACGCCTCCCGCGCCGCGACGCGCGGCCCCCACCCGTCCGGCCCCGATCGGCGTGCTCCGCGCCGCGACGCGCGGCCCCGGGCTCGCTGCGGCACCAGCGTGAACCGCTGGGCGCGGTGGTTGTCGGTGTCGGCCACGTAGACGTCGCCGGTGCTGTCCACGGCCACGCCGTGCGGTGAGCCGAACTGGCCGTTGCCGCCGCCCTGCGTGCCCCACTGCGTGACGTAGGCGCCGTCGGCGGTGAACTTCTGGATGCGATGGTTGTTGCAGTCGGTGACGTAGACGTTGCCGCCGCCGTCCACCGCCAGGCCGGTGGGGAGGAAGAACTGTCCGTCACCGCTGCCGAACTCCCCCCACTGGGTCACGAAGACGCCGTCGCGGGTGAACTTCTGGATGCGATGGTCGTTGTCCGCCACGTAGACGTTGCCGCCGGCGTCCACCGCGGCGCTCTGCGGCCAGCGGAACTGCCCGGCCCCCGCGCCGCTGTCGCCCCAGGCCTGGACGAACTCGTAGGTCACGCTCGGCGGCAAGGGCTCCGGGGCCGTGGGGCTCGAGCTCTTCTTCGAGCAGCCGGTGATCGCGGCGAGCAGGATCAGTCCGACAAAGAGGGAACGCGGCGCGCCGGCCTGGTGCATGACGACCTCCGGGATGGCTCGACCGATGGGTGGTGACCGCGGCCAGCGGGCATGATGCCCACGGCGCCCCGGCATGTCGAGGCGCGCGGGGTCCCCGGCGCCGGGAGGGCCGCCGACCGTGCGCCATGCGGGCACCGGGCGGCTGTCCGGCCGGCGCCGGACGGTCGGCGCCGGGCGGCGCCGGGCGGTCGGCGCTGGGCGGGACGAGCCGGGCCCGGGCGTGCTATCTTTCCCCGCCGCCGTGACACGACCCACCGTCCACAACGGGAGCCGCCATGCCGATCACCAAGCTCGATCAGCTCGTCGAAACCGTGAAGTCCCGTCCCCGCAAGCGGCTGATCGCCGCCTGGGCCAACGATTCGCACACCATCGCCGCCGTCGGCGAGGCGATGAAGCTGGGCCTGATCGAGGCCACGCTGGTCGGCGACGAGGCCACCATCCGCGGCGTCTGCCAGGCCGAGAAGCTGGATCCGGCCGCGTTCCGTATCGTGCCGGAGTCGTCGGACGTCAAGGCCGCCGCCCGCGCCGTGGCGATGGTGAACGCCGGCGAGGCCCAGATCCTGATGAAGGGACTGGTCTCGAGCGACAAGTACATGCGCGCCATCCTCGACAAGGAGAAGGGGCTGATGGACCCCGGCGCCATCCTCAGCCACGTGACGCTGATCGAGACCGCCGCCTACCCGAAGCTCATCATCTGCGGCGACGTGGCGGTGCTGCCGGCGCCGGAGCTGAAGGAGAAGATCGCGATGACGAACTACTACGTCGCGGTCGCCCACGCGCTCGGCATCGAGAAGCCCAAGGTGGCGATCATCGCCGCCACCGAGCAGATGAGCTACAAGATGCCGGCCTGCGTGGACGCGGCGATCATCTCGAAGCTGGCCGACCGCGGCGCCATCAAGGGCGCGCTGGTGGACGGGCCGCTCGCCCTCGACGTGGCGGTGGACAAGGAGGCGGTCGAGATCAAGGGTCTCAAGAGCGCGGTGGCCGGCGACGCCGACGTGCTGGTGTTCTCGGCGATCGAGGCGGCCAACGTGTTCTACAAGACCTGCACCAAGCTGGCGGGCGCGGAGCTGGCCGCCTACGTGCTGGGCGCGCGAGTGCCCTGCGTGCTGACCTCGCGCGGCGACTCGGCAAAGTCGAAGATGTACTCGATCGCGCTGGCCGCGCTGATGGCGAAGTAGCCGGCACGTTCGCCGGAGTCACGACGACGCCCCGGGCCGAAGCCCGGGGCGTCGTGTCGCGAGCGGCGGCTACTGGGGCCGCGACTCGGCGGTGTAGGTGCCGGCCGTCTCGCGGCCCTCGAGCACGCGCAGGGCGCCCTTGACCAGGGCGACCATCTCGTTCTCCCCCGGGTAGACGCTCACGCCGCAGCCCAGCGCACCGAGCAGGCGGGTGAGATCCGCCACCAGCCGCTTCGAGCGGGCCATGCCGCCGGTGAGCAGGATGCGGTCCACGGGTTCGCCGTCGAAGGCGGGCAGAAGGGAGGCGGCCTCCTTGGCGATCTGGTAGACGAGCGCCTCGAACACCCTCGTCGCCTCGGCGTCGCCGGCGTCCATGCGCCGCTCCACCTCGCGCAGGTCGGCGGTGCCGAGCAGGTCAATGAGCCCGCCGCGACCCTTGTTGAGCTGCTTGAGCTCGGCCTGGGTGAGGCGGCCGGAGAAGCACAGGGAGATGAGCTGGCCGGTGGGCATCGAGCCCGAGCGCTGTGGCGTGAACGGGCCCTCTCCGTCGAGGGCGTTGTTCACGTCAATGTAGCAGCCGTGCTTGTGGGCGCCGACGCTGATGCCGCCGCCGAGGTGGCAGACGATGACGTTCACCTTCTCGTAGAAGGTCTCGTTCTCCTCGGCGTAGCGGCGGGCGGTGGCGATCTGGTTCAGGGCGTGGCTGATCACGCGCCGCCGCACCAGCTTCATGCCGGTGATCTTGACGCGCTCGGGCGCCTCGTCCACCACGACCGGGTCCACGATGAAGGCGGGCAGGCCGAGGTCGGCGGTCAGCTCGCGGGCGATGAGCCCGCCGAGGTTCGAGGCGTGCTCGCCGTAGCTGCCCGAACGCAGATCGGCCAGCATGTCGTCGCTGATCGCCAGCGTCCCGTGCGGCACCGGGTGGAGCAGGCCGCCGCGCGCCGCCACCGCATCGAGGTCGGAGACGGCGAGGCCGTGCTCGGTGAGCGTGCGGATGATGATGCCCTTGCGGAAGGCGTGCTGCTCGGTGATGCGCTTGCCCTCGAACGGCTTGAGTTCCTCGGCGGAGTGCTGCAGCTCGACGGTGAAGCGCTCCTCCTCGCCCTCGTAGACGCTGATCTTGGTCGAGGTCGAGCCGGGGTTCACCGCCAGCACCCGGCGCCGGCGGAAGAAGGTGTCGCGCGGCGTGCGCTTCCATTCGCCGTAGCGGTGCATGCGCAGCACCGAGGCCTTGACCGCCAGCCGGATGTCCTCCGGCGAGCTGTCCATCGCCAGGTCGACACCGCGGAAGCGCAGCCCGAACAGGGCGGGGAGCTTCTTGGCGTCGGGGAAGCGCGCGGCGTAGAGGTGGTAGAGCAGGTTCCCCATCTCGAGGTTGGGGCAGACGATGACGTTGGGGCCGCCCTCCCATTTCGCCTCGGGGCCCTGCTGGTAGCAGGTGGCCGAGCGGC
>CAYNPF010000176.1:0-5358 GCA_964398895.1 uncultured bacterium | reverse complement strand
AGATCCCCGACGGCCAGGGCGTAGGGGGCATGTTGCGTGTCGAAGTTCCTCCGGCTCGCGAATGTGCCGTCGCCGTTGCCGATCATCACCGCGACGAGGCCGTCGTAGCCTCCATCCGCCACCACGAGATCCGCCGTTCCGTCCCGGTCGAGGTCGGCGATGACCACCATCCGCGCCTGGCGGTTGACGGCGTAGTCCGTGTGCGCCCCGAACGACCCGTCGCCATTGCCGAGCATCACCGCGACGAAGCCGCTCCGGCAGGCGACAGCCAGGTCCGGCACTCCATCCCCGTTCAGATCCTCGACCGCGACGTGGACCGGACCACCCGCCAGCGGGTAGTCCACGCGCCGGGCAATGGTCCCGTCGCCCCCCCCCAGCAGCACCGAGATCGAACCGGTACCGTCATTCGCCGTCACGACATCGGGCTCCCCGTCGGCGTTCAGATCCGCCACGGCCAGCCCGGTGGGACAGGCGTCGGTGCCGCTGGAGAGGAATTGCCCCCCGAACATCGGCGTGGCGGCGGCGGGCCGGGCGGCGACGAGCGGGAGGACGAGGAGGACGAGGCCGGCCAGGGCGCGGCGGACGAACCCACGCCGGGCGGGTGAAGCGGCATCCGTGCGGGACATGTGCGATCCACTTCCGCCGCTCGAGGGGCCGGTCCGGCGGCGGGAGCGGCTGACCCGGCGCCGGCGTACGACGGTCGCAGGTCGCGGCCCGAGCCCGGAGGGAGCGGAGGGCGACCGTCGGAGGGGCTGACGATTCCGTGGCTCCGGGGCTGGAAAGAGACGGGCCAGAGCATCAACCGGGCCGCGCCCGTGGGCACGGCCCGGTCGTCATCGCCGAGCGGAGGAGAATCTGGGCTAGGTCGAGAAGCCCAGCAGGCCCGGGTCCGGCATCATCTGCGGGTTCCAGGGATCGGGCAGGATCTCCACCTCGCAAGGCTGGTCCACCACGCTCATCGCCGCCTGTTTCACGTCGGCGGCAAGCTGCGGCGCGTAGGGACAGAACGGCGTGGTCAGCACCATGCGGATGATGGTGCGCCCCGGCTCGATGACGATCTCGCGCACCAGGCCGAGGTCAATGACCGAGAGCTGGATCTCGGGATCCATCACCGTCTCCAGCGCCGCCCGCATCGCGAATTCCTGCTGGGTCGGCGCCTGGCGCGGCGGGGCCGCCGCCTTCGCGCCGCCGGCCGCCGCACCGCCCGCCGTGCCGCCGCCCGCCGCGGCCACCCGCTTCTCGTCGCACGACTCGCAGGCCACCTGGATCTCCTCGCCGATCAGGCGCACCGCGTGCGTCGGCACGGCCTCGACCGCCGGCAGCGTCAGCGCCGCGCCGGTGCGGATGTCGAAGCGCGCCCCGTGCCGCGCGCACTCGATCTCGTAGCCGGCGAGCTGCCCGTCGGCCAGCGAGCCGCCGTCGTGCGTGCAGATGTCGGCCAGGCCGTAGTAGACGCCGCCGATGTGGAACACCGCCACCGCGTCGCCGTCCACCCGCACCACCTTCACGCCCCCCTCGGGGATCTCCCCCACCTTCGCCACCGTCTCGAAGCGGTCGCTCACTTCTTCTCCTCTTCTTCCTCGCCGGGCCACTGGGTGATCCCGTACACGCCGGCCTTCAGGGTCTTGAGCGCGAGCAGGGCGCACTTCAGCCGCACCGGCCCCAGCTCGATGCCCAGCATCTCCAGCACGTCGTCCCGCGTCAGCTGCTTGACCTCCTCGAGCGGGCGACCCTCCATCCGTTCGCACAGCATCGAGGCCGCGGCCTGGCTGATCGAGCAGCCGTGGCCGCTGTGGCGGATCTGCGCGATCTTCCCGTCCTCGATCTTCAGGTCCATGCGGAGCTGGTCGCCGCACAGCGGGTTCGCGTCCTCGTAGGTGATGTCGGGATGCTCGAGCGTCCCGCGGTTCCGCGGGTGCTTGTAGTGATCAAGGATGTTCTCGCGATACAACTCGTCCCATTCGCCCATCAGCCGAACACCCGGCGTGCGGTGTGGATCCCGGCGACCAGGGCGTCCACGTCCTCCGGCACGCTGTAGCAGTGGAACGAGGCGCGCGCCGAGGCGTGCACCCCGAGCCGGTCGTGCAGCGGCATGGCGCAGTGGTGCCCGGCCCGCACCGCCACGCCGTGATGGTCGAGCACGGTGGCCACGTCGTGCGGGTGGATCCCCGCCAGATCGAAGGCCACCACGCCGCCGCGCCGCTCGGGCCGCGGCCCGAGGATGCGCAGGCCGGGGATCTCCGCCAGGCGCTCCCAGGCCAGCTTCGCCAGCGCGCGGTCGTGCGCGAACACCGCTTCCATGCCCAGCTCTTCGAGGAACGTCACCGCCGCCCGCAGCCCGATCGCCTCGGCCACGGGCATGGTGCCGGCCTCGAACTTCCACGGCAACTCGTTCCACTTCGAGCCGCTCAACTTCACCTCGCGGATCATCTCGCCGCCGCCGAGGAAGGGCGGCATCGCCTCGAGCAGCTCGCGCCGGCCCCAGAGGGCGCCGATGCCCATCGGGCCGAGCATCTTGTGCCCGGTCAGGGCGAGGAAGTCGCAGCCGAGCGCGCGCACGTCCACCGGCAGGTGCGGCACGCTCTGCGAGGCGTCCACCAGGGTGAGCGCGCCCACCGCCCGCGCCACGCGGGCGATCTCGGCGACCGGGTTCACGGTGCCGAGCACGTTGGAGACGTGCACGACGCCGACCAGCTTCACCCGTCCGTCGGCGAGCAGGCCGGGCAGCGCCTCGAGCCGCAGCTCGCCGTCGTCGGTGATCGGCACGAAGCGCAGCTCCACGCCGCGCTCGGCGGCGAGGATGTGCCACGGCACCAGGTTCGCGTGGTGCTCCATCTCGGTGAGCACGACCGCGTCGCCGCGCTGCAGCGTCGCGCGGCCCCAGGCGTAGGCCACCAGGTTGATGGCCTCGGTGCTGTTGCGGGTGAACACCACCTCGGCGGGCGCGGCGCCGATGAAGCGCGCCAGCCGCGCGCGCGCGTCCTCGTAGGCGGCGGTGGCCTCCTCGGCGATGGCGTAGATACCGCGGTGGATGTTGGCGTTGTAGCGCCGGTAGTAGTCGTCCATCGCCGCCAGCACCACGTCCGGCTTCTGCGCGGTGGCGGCGCTGTCGAGATAGACCAGCGGGGTCTTCCGCTCGTGCACCAGCAACGGGAAGCGCGCCCGCACCGCGCGCGGATCGAAGCGCGCGGCGGGAACGGGGCTCGGCACGGGTCCGGTCATGGCGTCATCCGATCTTGGCCTGGATGACCCCGTCGAGCTGCTCGCGCACGCTCGCCAGCGGGATGCGATCCAGCACCGGGGCGAAGAAGCCCTCGACGATGAGGCGCTCGGCGTCGCCGCGCCCGAGCCCGCGGGTCATCAGGTAGTACAGCTGCTCGAGGTCGAGCGTGCCGACGGTGGCGCCGTGCGTGCAACGCACGTCGTTGGCCAGGATCTCCAGCCCCGGGATGCTGTCGGCCCGCGCCGTGGGCGAGAGCAGCAGGTTGCGGTTGGCCTGGTAGGCGTCGGTGCGCTGCGCTCCCGGCGCCACCTGGATCATCCCCTGGTAGACGCTGCGGGCGCGGTCCTTGAGCACGCTGCGGATGTAGAGATCGCTGGTGGTCTGCTCGGCGAGGTGGCGCTGCAGCGTGTGCAGGTCGAAGTGCTGCCGCTGGTCGCCGAACATGAAGCCGTGCACGTAGGCCTGCGCCCCCGGTCCGACCAGCGCGAAGTGCGAGTTGGTCTTGGTGACGCGGCCGCCGAGGAACGTCTGGATCCACTGCAGCTCGCCGCCGCGCTCGACGCGCGCGCGCTGGTTCGAGTAATGGAAGACGTGCCGCCCCCAGTCCTGCAGGTGGCCGTAGACCAGCTTCGCCTCCTCCCCCACGAACACCTCGGTGGCGGCGGCGAAGAAGGCCGCGCCGTTCGTGGTCTCGGAGACGCACTCCTCGAGCACCGTGGCCTGCGCGCCGCGCCCGAGCACGATCACCGTGGCCGGGAAGCCCGCGGCCGCCGGGCCGTCGAGCCAGCGCACCAGGCGGATCGGCGTCTCGAGCCGCACGCCGTCGGGCACGTGCACGTAGGCGCCGCCGCCGCGCAGCGCCCGCTGCATCGCCGCGTAGCGGTCGAAGTCCGGCTCGCACAGCGCGCCGAGGCGCTCGCGCAGCTCGTC
The DNA here is from genome assembly GCA_964398895.1 of uncultured bacterium. Lineage (GTDB taxonomy): Bacteria > Eisenbacteria > RBG-16-71-46 > RBG-16-71-46 > RBG-16-71-46 > JANXPZ01. The sequence continues at coordinate 1,205 of CAYNPF010000176.1, read as the reverse complement.
GCCCCGCTCGCGCAGCGCGCGCTCCAGCGAGGCGACCACCACGCCGCGGGCGGCCGCCGCGTCCGCCGTCCGCTCGAGCACCACCTCGGTGCCGCGCTGCACCACCAGCCCGGCCGTCTCGCCGTCGCCGAGCCGCGCGCGGATGGCCGCGGGCAGCGCGTCGGGCGCATCCGTCGGCGGGGCCGCGCGCCAGGGCTCCAGCCCGTCGAGGGACAGCGCGCCGAAGTCGGTGCGCCGCCACAGCTCGAGCGAGCGCCCGGGCGTCGGCAGCCGCGTCGCCGCCTCCGCCGCCGCGCGGCGCTGCGCCAGCGCCCAGTCCGGCTCGCCCGCCGCGGTCGCACGCGCGCGCGCCGTCGCCAGCCAGCCGTCGAGGTCCTGCGCCACCGGGACGACCCGGTCCTGCGCGCCGGCCGTCATCCGACCGAGCCCTCCATCTGGAGCTGGATGAGGCGGTTCATCTCGACCGCGTACTCCATCGGCAGCTCCTTGACCACCGGCTCGATGAAGCCGGCGACGATCATCGCCGCCGCCTCGTCCTTGGGCACGCCGCGGCTGGTCAGGTAGAAGAGCTGCTCGTCGCCGATCTTGCTGACCGTGGCCTCGTGCCCGACGGAGACCTGGTCCTCCTCGATCTCCATGGTCGGGTAGGTGTCGGAGCGCGAGGTCTCGTCGAGGATGAGGGCGTCGCAGTTCACCGTGCTCTTGCAGCCCACCGCGCCCTTGGCCACCTTGACCAGACCGCGATAGCCCGCCCGCCCGCCGTCCTTGCTGATGGACTTCGACACGATCTTGCTGCTGGTGTGCGGCGCGGCGTGCACGGCCTTGGCGCCAGCGTCCTGGTGCTGGCCCTTGCCGGCGAAGGCGATGGACAGCACCTCGCCGTGCGCACCCGGCTCCATCAGGTAGATGGCTGGATACTTCATCGTGAGCTTGGAGCCCAGGTTCCCGTCCACCCACTCCATGGTGGCGTCGCGGTAGGCGGCGGCACGCTTGGTCACCAGGTTGTAGACGTTGTTCGACCAGTTCTGGATCGTCGTGTAGCGGCAGCGCCCGCCAGCCCGGATGATGATCTCCACCACTGCCGCGTGCAGCGAGTCGCTGGAGTACGTCGGCGCGGTGCAGCCCTCGACGTAGTGCACGTAGGCGCCCTCGTCCACGATGATGAGGGTGCGCTCGAACTGCCCCATGTCCTTGGTGTTGATGCG
>CAYNPF010000175.1:0-5379 GCA_964398895.1 uncultured bacterium | reverse complement strand
CCGTGACATCCCAGGAGAAGCCGAACCGCGGCTGGTAGTTGTTGGTGTCGCGGTGACGCCCGTGCACCAGCGGGTGCTTGAAGTCGGGGTTGTTGCCGTCCGTGTCGAGGTCGTAGCGCAGGCCCAGGCTCGCCGTGACGGTCGGGGCCGGGCGCCAGTCGTCCTGCAGGAAGGCGCCGTACAGCGTCGTCTTCTTGTCCACCTCGGAAGAGCCCACCCCGTACGAGTACGCGATCGGAAGGACCCGGGCATCGGTGGCCCAGAGCATCAGACCGTTCTGGAAGGTGTCGATGCGCGAGGTCTCCTTGATCCCCTGGACCGAGAATCCGCCCTTGAGATCGTGCTTGTCCAGGTAGAAGTGGGCCGTGTCCCGCAGCTCCCACTGGCTCCCGTCGCCCAACAGGTCGCCGGTCGTGTTGGTGCCGGTCTTGAGCGTGTTCCCGGAGGAGAACCACTCCTCCATCGCGTTGGAATTGGTGGGCTCGCGATAGCGCCGGGAGCCGAACTGGCCGCGCAGCTCGTTGAGGAACTTCTCGGAAGGGAGCAGGGTATGCTCGAACGAGACGTTCCAGTTATCGCGGTTGAGCTGCGATCCCCATGATTCATCCGCGACGCCGCCGACGCGGAAGTTGTCCTCCCGGTACCGCTCGTAGGTCGCCCGAGCCGCCACACGATTCGAGTCGCTCACCGAGTAGTCGAGGGCAGAAAAGGCCAGCGTCTGGTCCCAGGGATGTTTCACGTCCTTGGCCTGACTGGCGTACGCTCCGCCGGGACGGAAGAGGAGGATGTCGTCGGTCTTGACGTATTCAGCCGACAGGAAGTAGTGCAGCTTGTCCTGGGTGATCGGGCCGCCCAGCGTGAATCCGTACTGGCCGCGGGTGTAGGGGAGGTTCTCCTTCTCGAGAGCGCCCTTGGAGCGCAGCTCGTCGGCGCGGTAGAAGGCGAAGACCGACCCGGTGAGGGTGTTGGTGCCGGAGCGCGTGATGATCGACATGGCCCCGCCGGCCGAGCCGCCCATCTCGGAGTCGAAGCGGTTGGCGATGACCTTGAACTCGCGCACCGCATCCTGGGAGAAGCGCTGCCGCGACAGTCCAAGCGCCTGGTCCGTGAAGTCCACGCCGTTGACCATGATCGTCGACTGGCTGGCGTTGCCGCCGGCGCCGATCACCGGCCCGCCCGAGATGAAGCGGTATCCGCCGCGCTCGCGCTGCACGCCCGGCGTGATGAACGCCAGGTTCTCGAAGCTGCGGTCGGCAACCGGGAGGGACTGGATCTGCTCGGGAACGATGTTGGTCGACGAGTCCGTCTTGACGACATCGACCAGAGGCACCGACCCGGTGACCAGGACCTCTTCCTGGGTCGCCTTGCTGGGAGACAGGGTGGCGTTGATCCGCAGGGTCTGGCCGAGGCGCAACGCCAGACCGGCCTGCTCGACGGTGGTGAATCCGTCCAGCTCCACGATCAGCTTGTAGGCCCCAGGGGGCAGCGCTGCGAGCTTCGCGACCCCGTCAGCGTCGGAGATGGCCATCCGTTCGAGCCCGGTGTCGACGTTGGCCGCCCGCACGGACACCCCTGGCAAGGCCAGGCTCTGGTTGTCGGCGACCCGGACCTCGATCTGCGCGTTGCTTATCTGCGCCCACGCCGAGCCGCCCGCCAGCGACAGCAGCGCGAGGGCGAGGATCGCTCCCCGCCAGCCCCAGCCACGAATCACGTTCCCTCTCATCCTCATCCTCCCGGGCGGTTGCCGCCCCCTTCAATTCGAATGGCAAGTATCAAGTAGTAAGGACTCTTCTGTACCAGGAACAGGAGCGGACAACCGGGAACAGCCGGCGTCCGCGACGCCCAGCCGGCGACGCCAACGACAGCGGGCGGAGGGGTAACGTCGTGGTTGCCGCCCGCCTCGATTTCTGCCTGGGTGTCACCTTGTCGTTCTCCACAGACCGAACGGTCGTTATGTTTCTTGGAACAATCTAACGACGGTCTGCCGCCGTGTCAAGCCCCCCTTCCGCCCGACCACCCGGTCTCGGGTCCCGTGGACGACAGGCCAGGGGCTACGGTCGCCCCACCGAGGCAATCCCCTCCCCCCGTACCTGAGATCTGAGAGCCCGTGAAGAACCCGCACCCGGGAAGCCGGTCAACCCGCGGGTCCCCAGCGCCAACGTGGACGTGGACGTGGAAATTGACGGGGTGTTCGGTCGCGAGCAGGAGATCTTCGAGAGAGCGCACGCCATTAACCTGGTTCTGACGTTCCGCCTCGCTCCCACCATGTCGTACCTCGCCATGCGATTGGTCCACATCTACGTCCACGACCACGTCTAGGTCCACGTCAAGGTTCCCGCCTTTGGCGTTGAGCCTCCGGGGATAGCCTGGTCCGATGGCTTCTCACACTCCGAGACCCGATGCCTGTCGCTTCAGGCGCGCAGGAGGGAAAGCAGGTACGGCAGGGATGCCAGGTTGCGGTCGGTGTACTGCTGGCGGAGGGAGGCGAGCCAGGCCGGGGCCGGCGGTGGCGCGGCGGCGCCGACCGAATCCAAACGCGCATGCAGGGCATGGCGCAGCCAGGTCGTGGCCGCCTCCGGCAGCATCACCACGCCGGCTGGCGGGCGGTGCTCGGAGCACACACACACCCGCTCCCCGGTGTCGAATACGAGCGGCCCGACCGGCAGGGCCACTTCACAGCGCCCACAACGATCCAGGGCGGGCAGCACCCCGGACAGGCGCAGGAACCACAGCTCGGCGTAGTGCACCGTGGCCAGTGGGTCGCCGCCGCTCGCCAGGTGCTGGAGACAGTGGTCGACGAGGCGGAATGGCTCCTCCGCCCTCTGACCCTGGGGACAGTAGACGAGCGCCAGCTCGGCCACGACCTGGGCCGCCGCCCATGCCTCCGGCTGGGCCGCCAGCTCGAATCCCGAGCGGATGAGTGACACCTCGTGCAGCGTCGCCAGCTCGGCGCCGTGCCTCTCGAAGTAGCTCAGGCGAACGACGGCCAGCGGCTCCAGCGATTGCCCTTGCCCGCTCCGCAGGGAACGAGCCCGACGGGCCATCAACCTCACCTGCCCAGAACCCCTTGCGAGCACCACGACGACCCAGTCGCGCTCACGGAAGGCGTGACGCGTCAGGACGATGGCGTCGTCCTCGTGGAGCGCCATCAGCCCGTCCGCCACTCCTGACAGACAGGCAGCACGACCGGCGCCAGCACCTCGGCCCGCCAGCGGCGACCGACACACCCAGCGAGTTCCACGGTACTCGCCGGCAGCATCTCGACGATGGCTTCCAGGCTGGCGCGGGGCGCGACGATGACCGGGTCCAGGCCCAGGCCAAGTGCGACCTCGTCACGCAGGACCTTGATCTGCTTGATCTTGTCCTCACGCTCGCGATCCCGGACGAAAGGCTGCCCAGGCTGCCGAGCCGGCACCGCCGGAGGCGACGCCAGGAGCGCGAGCAGGGCCCGGCCGTGACGCCGTGCCACACCGTGACCCACGCCCCTGAAGGCGGCCAGGGCGTCCAGGTCCGCCGGAGGCTCGCCGGCCAGCCGGAGCACCGTTTCGGGCTGCATGATCCGGAACGGCGGGATGTCTTCGGCGGCAGCGCGTGCTTCCCGCCACGCCCACAGGGCCGCCAGGCGGTCCCGGGCCGCGCCGCGCAGGGCCGAGGCCCCGCGCATCCGCTCAAACGCCAGAGGATCGGGAGGCAGCTCCTCCCACCGCACCGCCTGGAGCGCCGCGCACTCCTCGAGCCACCATTCCAGCCGTCCAAGCTCCCGCAGCCGCCCGCGCAGCCGGTCCTCGAGCACGAGCAGGTGAACGGCGTCGGCCGCCGCGTAGGCGGCCAGCTCGGCCGACATCGGTCGAAGCCCGAAGTCGGCGCGCTGAAAACGCTTGTCGAGGGTCACCCCGAGCTCGGCCTCGAGCAGCGCCGCGAGACCGAAGGCCATCACACCACCGAGCTGAGCCGCGATCTGGGTGTCCCGCAGCCCCTGCACCGAGGCGCCCATTTCACGGTCCAGCAGCCGCAGGTCGTAGTCGGCGCCGTGCATCACCTTCTCGATGGCCTCGTCGGCCAGCAGCTCGCCCAGAGGTTGCAGCGCCGCCCTGTCCATGGCCAGGGTGTCGAGGAGCCAGGTGTGGGTGCCGTCCGAGATCTGCATCAGGCAGAGTCGCGCCCGGTAGGCGTGAAAGCCGTTGGACTCCAGGTCCACCGCCACGCTGCCGGCCCGCCGCAACTCCGAACAGAGGTCGGCGAGCTCGTCCTTGGACCTCACCCAGCGGAAACCGGCCGCCGCCACCACGTCCGAACCGTCACCCACGACCGTTCTCCTTCCAACGAAAAGGCGCCCACCAGCCGGCGGGCGCCATGGCATACGATGTAGCTTCGGCCGGCAGCTAGAAGGCGTCAGCCGGCGACTGCCCCAGGCTCCGGACCACGGTCACGTCGACCGACTCGCCGGTCTCGACGATCTGCCGGTGCTGGGAGAACAGGACACCGTTGACGTCCTTCCAGTCGCTCCACAACACCGTGAGAGGCGTCGTGCCCTCGGCCGCCAGCACCGATTTCACGACCCGGCCAGTGGTGTCGTCCAGCCACACCCTCCAGGTCCCGCGCGAGGTCTTGACCTCGGTCACCTGGTAGCTCTTTCCGTCCGGCTCGGTGATCTTGGGCTGTGGGAAGACCTCGACACCGGAGTTGCTCCATTCGAGCGGGAAGGTCAGCCAGAGAATGTCCTCACCGAACCGCTGCAACGCCCAGTTGCTCGCCTCGCCGAGGCGCTTCCCGACCAACTGCTTGCCGTTCTCCCAGCCGCCGCCGGTTCGAGACGCGATGTCGAGCACGACCTCCAGCTTCGCGCCACCGATCCAGGGGCCCGACATGCGCAGCACACCCTCGCGCCGTCCCCAGCGATACATCCAGGGACCCTGGACGTTGCCGTCAGGGGTCGAGATCTTGACCTCGAACTCCAGGTACCCGACCGACTGCCAACTGGCGGCACCTCCGCAGACCTGGAGCTGGCCGTCGGCAGTTCGAGGGTCGACCCCCTGTGCATGGGCCACGCCCGCCACGACCAACATCCCCGCAAGCACGACCAGCAAGCCACAACGCTTCATTGCTCCTCCTTGTGCGGTCACCAGCGCCCGCAGGGAGATACCGAAAGACCCCCCATGGCGTGGCGCCCATTGTACACGAAGGAAGATGTCAAGCCGAGCGTTTCCAATGTGCTGCCTGCCGACCTCCCCCGCGGCCCGAGGTCCACGTAGGCCGTGGGAGACGGAGTGGTTTGACAGGTCCGCGCGGGTCCTCTAGAGTGCCTGCACAGTATGGCAAGTCGTCGTGCCGTCGCCGCCATCCCGGCCCGCTACGCCTCTACGCGATTTCCCGGCAAGC
>CAYNPF010000174.1:0-5399 GCA_964398895.1 uncultured bacterium | reverse complement strand
CAGCGGCCGGCGATCTCGTAGAACCAGTAGATGCCCGGCTGCTTGATGTCCCAGAAGTCGCGGTAGAGCACGCCCCCCGTGGCCAGTCGGCGCGCCCCGAGCGCGAACATGGACTGGTCCCAGAAGAAGGGATACGGCAGGTGGACGAGGCCGAGCGCGACGATGGCGAGCAGCGCGAGGAACGGGCCGCGGAGGGAGCTCCACGGCGGCGCGGCGCGGGCGGTCTCGGGGTCGGACATGGCCGGGCAGTCTAGCCCGAGTCCTTCGCGCGGCGCCATCCGTCCGGCCCGCGCGACGATTGTCGCGGCGGGAGGGGCTCGTCTATAGTGCCGGCGGCCCCCGTGCCGGGTTCCCACGGACCACTCGAACCCTCACCTCCTTCCCGCGAGCCTGCCATGTCCCGACTGATCGACGTCCTGCTGCTCACCGCCCTGCCCGCCTCCGGCAAGTCGGAGGTTCGCCGTTACCTCGCCGGCCTCACTCCCGAGCAGTGCCGCGAGGAGATGCACCTCGGGCCGACCGTCCAGCTCGACGACTACCCCTACGTCCACCTGATGCGCCGCATCAGCCAGGAGCTGCGCCGGGTCGGGCAGGACGGCCTGTTCTTCGACTCCGACGAGCTGCCGATGAAGGAGCAGCGCGACTGGGGCACGCTGATCGAGCTGCTCAACGAGGACTTCGACGACCTGCTGCACCGCCGGCCCGCCGCGCCCCGACCCGTGGCCGGCGGCTGCCCCGCCGCCGAGTGGCTGCTCGACCGCTTCGACGCCGCCCGTCGCAAGGTCGGCGCCCGTCCCGCCTTCGGCCAGCTCGACGCGGCCACGCGCCAGGCGGTGGCGAAGGCTATCGAGAGCGAGTGCACGGAGCTGGTCCGCGACAAGAACGCCGGCATCCCCGACACGCTCGAGGGCCACACCGTGGTCATCGAGTTCGCCCGCGGCGGACCGGACAAGTCCTCGCTGCCGCTGCCGGCGCCGCTCGGCTACCGCTACTCCTTCGCCGCGCTGTCCGAGGAGATCCTGCGTCGTGCCGCGGTGCTCTACGTGTGGGTCACGCCCGAGGAGTCGCGCCGCAAGAACATCGAGCGCACCGATCCCAACGACCCGGGTTCGATCCTGCACCACGGCGTGCCGATGGCGGTGATGCTCGGCGACTACGGCTGCGACGACATGGACTGGCTGCTGCAGCACTCCGACCGCCCGGACACGGTGAAGTTCGAGGCGCACGGACGCACCTGGTACCTGCCGGTGGGTCGCTTCGACAACCGCGTGGACAAGACGACGTTCGTGCGCGGCGAGCGGTCCCAGTGGAAGGAGGCCGACGTGCGCGCGCTGCACGACGGGCTCGCCGGCGCGCTCGCGCGCGTGGTGAAGGCGGCCGATCGCGTCTTCTGAAATCCCGCTTCTCCGAACGATTCTCGTGGATGAGCCCGCCCGTTCTCCGGGCGGGCTCATTCGTTGGGCTCGCGCCCCGCGACGCGGAGCGACGAGGACGAGGGCGGGCGCGCACGGCTATGCGCCAGCGCCCGGTCCGCGGAGGAGCGAGCGGTGGACGGCGAGGGCGTGGCCCCGTGCCCGTCCATCGTCGCGGCGCATGACGACGGCATCGCGGCGGTTTCTGTGGTCGTGCGGGCGCTCCGGCGGTAGGCTCGTGGCACAGCCGACGCGGAGACCCCTCGCCGCCACGGATCCGGTTCGCGAGCGAATCCCGACCGCATGTGCGTTGCCGCGGCCCGCGTGGACTGCGCGGAAACCGCGCCCCCGGCCCGCGTGGATTCCCGCCCGCACGCATCCCGGCCGCCCCCGAGGAGACACGCCATGAACCGCTGGATGTGGTGGGTCGTCCCGCTCGCTCTCGTCGTCGCCATGGCGGCGGGGTTCCTGCTGCTGGTGCAGCCGACCGCCGCGTAGGCACCGCCCGCGCCGCGCCCTCCGCGGACGCGTCGTCCGCGTCCGCGGGGAGCGCGGCGCAGCACCCCGTGCTACCGCGCTCGCTGCGCTCCCAGCGCAGCGAGCACGAGCATCGCGGCGTTCTCGCCCAGCTTGCCCCAGCCGACGCGCATGCCGCTGGCGGTGCCGAAGCAGCCGCACTCGAAGCTGAGCCCGCGCGCCATCGCCGCGGCCACACCGACGGTGAAGACGATCAGCAGCGCACCGCACACCCAGGCGCCGGCCCGCGGCGCGATCCCCAGCACCATCGCCAGCCCGGCCACCAGCTCGACCCAGGGCACGGTCATCGCGATCAGGTGCTCGGACCACAGCGGGACGAGGTGGAAGTTGTGCACCTCGCGCGCCATCGCCGGGACGTCCGAGATCTTGGCCAGCGCGGCGTAGACGAAGAGCAGGCCGAGCAGGATCTGGGCCCCGCGGCGCAGCGGCGCCCAGGTCAGCACGCGGCTCATCGCTGCGCCCCCGTCGCTCCCGTCTCCACCGGGTAACCGGCGCTCTTCCACGCCGGCAGGCCGTCGGTGAACACCAGCACCTTGCGGATCCCCTCGGCCAGCATGCTCTTCGCCAGGTCCTTGGAGACCTCGCAGTCGCCGCCGTCGCAGTAGACGATGATCGGCCGGCCGAGGTTCTTGAAGGGCGCGAGCCGCTCGGGCTTCTCGATCGCCGCTTCGTAGGGCAGGCTGATCGCACCGGCGATGTGCGCCGCGGCGTACTCCTCGCTCTCCCGCGCGTCCACGATCACCGCCGCCGTCGGACCGGCGTCGAAGAAGCGCTTCACGTTCGCGAGCTTCACCTCGATCGGCTGGTCGAGATCGGGCACCACGGGCAGCGGGATCGCCACCGCCGGCGGCGGCGTCGTGCCGGTCTTCTGGATGGCGGGCTTCACCGGCTGCGGCTGGATGCGGACCACGGACACCGGCGCCTTCGTCGTCTTCTTCGTCACCGCCGGCTTCGCCGCCTTCGTGGCCGGCTTCACCGCTGGCTTGCGGGCCGCCCGCGCCGTGTCGGCGACGGTGGCGCGCGACGGGGCCGTGCCGGCCCACGCCGCGCCGACGGGATCGAGGCCGGCGAGCCAGCCCGACATCCCGCTCGGCGCGAGGACGGACGCGGGTTGTAGATCCTCCAGGCTCGGCATGCGCTCCGGCTGGCGGATCCACGGCAGGCCGCGGGGCGGCCGACCGGCCAGCCCGACGGCGTTGAAGGCCAGACCGAGGACGATGCCCACGATGACGATCAGCGCCGCGGCCCGCAACGTGGCGGCCGTTCCCTCCCGATCACGCTCGTCCATCCCTTCTCCCCTTCTTCGCCCGGCGGGCGGGTCCCCGCGCGTGAGCGCGGGGACCCGGACCGCATCAGGCTCCCATCAGGTGCACCATCAGCGCCTTCTGCGCGTGCAGCCGGTTCTCCGCCTGGTCGAAGATGGCGGAGTTCGGCGTCCGCGAGACGGCGTAGTCGATCTCCTCGCCGTAGTGGGCGGGCAGGCAGTGGAGGATCGTCGCGTCCGGCTTGGCCGCCGCCGTCAGGCCGGCGTCGATCTGGAAGCCGGCGAACGCGTTCTTGCGCTGCGCCGCCTCGGACTCCTGGCCCATGCTGGCCCAGACGTCCGTGTACAGCACATCGGCCCCGCGGGCGGCCGCCCGCGGATCGTGCGAAACCTCGATCACCGCACCCGTCCCCTTCCCGATCGCCCGCGCGTCGGCGACGAGGCCGGCGTCCGGGTCGTAGCCCTCGGGGCAGGCGACGGTCACGCTCATGCCGAGCAGCGCGCCGCCGTAGACCAGGGACTGCGCGACGTTGTTGCCGTCGCCGACGAAGACCGCCTTGAGGCCCTCGAAGCGACCCTTGCGCTCCATGATCGTCTGCAGGTCCGCCAGGATCTGGCAGGGATGCTCGCGATCCGAGAGCGCATTGATCACCGGCACGGTGGCGTGCTGCGCCAGGCCGGCGACGATGTCGTGCCCGAACACCCGCGCCATGATCAGGTCGCACATGCGCGAGATGGTCAGCGCGATGTCCTCCACCGTCTCGCGCTCGCCCAGCTTGATGTCGGACGGCCCGAGGTAGATGGCGTGGCCGCCGAGCTGGGTCATCCCCACCTCGAACGACACTCGCGTGCGCAGCGACGGCTTCTGGAAGATCATCGCCAGCGTCCGCCCGGCGAGCCGCGGGTGCGGCACCCCCTGCTTCTGCTCGCGCTTGAGCCGCGCCGCGAGCCCGAGCACGGCGAGGGTGTCCGCCGCGTCCAGGTCCTTGACCGAGAGGTAACGCGCCTCCGCCACGGCTCAGGCCCCCTTCTTCGCCAGCATCTCGGCGATGGCCCGCGGCAGCACCGAACGATCGTGCTCCTCGAGCTCGTACATCGCCCGCGTCGCCGGCTTGTCGATGGCGATCACGTGCCGCAGGTCGATCGGGGTGGCGATCAGCACGGCGTCGCACGGCACGGCCTTCACCGTCGCCGCCAGCTCGGCCACCTGCCGTTCGCCGTAGCCCATCGCCGGCAGGATCTGGGTCAGGTGCGAGTACTTCCGGAACACGCCCTGGATCGAGCCCTGCGCGTACGGCCGCGGGTCCACGATCTCGGCCGCCTGCAGCCGCGTCGCCGCCACCAGGCCGGCGCCGTAGCGCATCTCGCCGTGGGTCAGCGTCGGGCCGTCTTCGATCACCAGCACGCGCTTGCCCTTGATCAGCTCGGGCTGCTCCACGGTCACCGGCGAATTGGCGCGCACGATCACCGCCTTCGGGTTCAGCATGCGCACGTTGGCCTCGACCGTCTGCACCGCGTCGGGATCGGCGGTGTCCACCTTGTTCACCACGACGATGTCGGCCATGCGCACGTTCAGCTCGCCGGGGAAGTAGCGCAGCTCGTGCCCGGGCCGGTGCGGATCGGCGACGACGATGTTGAGGTCGGGCTTGTAGAACGGGGTGTCGTTGTTGCCACCGTCCCACAGCACGACGTCGGCCTCCTGCTCGGCGCGGCGCAGGATGCCCTCGTAGTCCACGCCGGCGAAGACCAGGTTGCCGGCCGCGGTGTGCGGCTCGTACTCCTCGCGCTCCTCGATCGTGCACTGGGCGGCGTCCATGTCGGCGACGCTGGCGAAGCGCTGCACCGCCTGGACGGCGAGGTCACCGTAGGGCATCGGGTGCCGCACCACCGCCACCTTCTTGCCCAGGCCCTTGAGGATCTCGCTGACCCGCCGCGCGGTCTGGCTCTTGCCGCAGCCGGTGCGCACCGCGCCCACGGCGATGACCGGCTTGGTGCTCTCGACCATGGTCTGTGCGGCGCCGAGCAGCACGAACTCCGCGCCGACGGCGTTCACGCGGCAGGCCTGGTGCACGAGCGTCTCGTGCGAGACGTCCGAGTAGGCGAACGTCACCAGCGTCACGTCGTGGCGGCGGATCAGCTCCTCGAGCTGCTCCTCGGGATGGATGGGGATGCCCTTGGGGTACTGT
>CAYNPF010000173.1:0-5416 GCA_964398895.1 uncultured bacterium | reverse complement strand
CACAGCCGCCTGGCCATTCAAGACCATCCAGAAGGCGGCGGACGTTGTGCAGCTCGGCGATACGGTCATCGTGCGCGGCGGCGTGTATTTGGAAAGAGCCTGCCTGCGCGCCAGCGGCACCTCGTCGTCCACTCCGTGGGCCACGCTGTCGCAGGCGAACAACCACGTGGCGCCCGGCGACGTGGTGATCCTGGCTCCCGGCACCTATGCCGGCTACCCGGCGCCGGCGGTGAGCGGCACGGCCACCCGGCGCATCACCTACGTGGGCGCGCTCGCCTCGCCGGGCTCGGTGGTGATCAACGGCACCACCACGACCATCGGCGCATCGTACCTGACGCTCAAGGGCCTGTACCTGGTCAACGGCTTCGAGATGACCGGCGCGCACGACTCGCTGGCCTTCTGCAACGTGGGCGGGGCGATGCCGCACATCAACGGCGCCAGCGACTCCAAGGTGACCCACTGCACGGTGAGCGCGCAGCGCTTCTGGTTCACCGGGCCCGGCAACCTGGACACCGCCACCGTGGCCCTGCGCGACACCCTCGAGGACTGCAACGTCGTCCTGAACATGACCGCCGGCCCCGACCACACGATGCGCTGGATGGGCATTGACTCGTGCGTGGTCGAGCGCTGCCGCTTCAACATCACCATCGCCTCCACCGTCAGCGGCGGTGGCATCCTCAAGATGCTGTTCATGCGCCAGATGAAGGTCACCGACTGCTTCTGGGAGGCGACCAACCTGCGCAGCACCACCTGCGACGAGTGCGGCTGGTTCCTGCTGCGCGACCGGAGCAACCGCAACACCTTCCTGCGCGATACCATCATCCTGCACGGCCCCGGCGAGGTGCTGTTCATGCCGAACATGTCGGGCTCCTACCCGGGCACGAACTTCGGCAACACCTTCGACCACTGTTTCATCCGCGTGACCGGGACGAACAGCCCGATCACCGCCGTCTACATGCAGGACGCGGTCAACGGCGACACCTGGCGCTACTGCACCATCATCGGCGGCGACCGCGGCATCAAGAACGCCGGGGTCGTCAACAACCTGACCGTGGATCACTGCACGATCGTCGGCTTCAACCCGGTGCGCGGCGCCTGGTACACCGAGGACGGCTCGGCCTGGTCGGGCAACAGCACGATCACCAACAACATCATCGCCTCGCTGTCGCCGCTGCGCCGGGCGAGCGGCACCGCCGGCGCCACCTCGGCCTACCCCGCGGCATTCTGGGCGCGGAATTTCCTGGTCGGGCGCGTCACCGGCGACCGCAACCTCTACTTCACCGCCATGGGCCGCGACTCGGCGATCATGGGCGGCAACTACGAATGGAGCCCGCCCGGCACCGGCAGCACCTGGAACCTGGCCTCGGGGGCCGACGGCCACTCGACCTACGGCGACCCGCTGTTCGCCGAGACCTCGAGCGCGCTGACCTTCTCGCCGCTGCTGCGCACGGGTTCGCCGGCGATCGGCGGGGCGGCCGACGGCACCGACCTCGGCGCCATCCCTTTCGTGGGCGGCGGTGACGTGACGCCCCCCGGCACCGTCTCCGACCTGGCCGCCGTCACCGTGGACACCACGCAGGTGACGCTGGGCTGGACCGCGGCGGGGGACGACGGCTTCGCCGGCACGGCCGCGGCCTGCGACCTGCGCTGGTCCACGAGTGCCATCACCGCCGCGAACTTCGCCTCGGCCAACGCGGCCACGCCGGTACCCTCGTCGGTGGCGGGTGGGACGGCGGCCCGTTACACGGTGGCCTCGCTCAGCCCGGGGACGACCTACTACTTCGCCGTGCGCACCATGGACGACGCCGGCAACTGGTCGTCGGTGAGCAACGTCGTCCAGGCGAGCCTGCCCGGCCGGGACGTGACGCCGCCGGCGCGGATCGGCGACCTGCGCTTCCCGTAGGGGACGGACGAACCGCCGCCACGCGCCTGGGCCGGGCTCCCCCGGCTCAGGCGCGATGGTGTTGGGGCGTGAAGAACACCACCTTGTTCTTCGGCGGGCGCTTGGCGCGCAGCAGGGCCTGGTTGGCCGAGCGCCACAGGTCCTCGGCGCTGCCCGCATGATCGGGGAAGAGGGCGACGCCGATGCTCATCGTCACGCCGACGTGGTGGCGCTGGCGGTCGAGACCCTCGAGCTCGACGCCGAGGCGCTCGACCACGGAGCGGAGCCGCTCCGAGACCGCGACCACGTCGTGCGCGTGCACCGGCGGCGTGAGCAGGATGGCGAACTCCTCGCCGCCCCAGCGGGCCACGGTGTCGAACGGCCGCACGCCGCCGCGCAGCGCGCGCGCCACCTCGACCAGCACCCGATCGCCGGCGTCGTAGCCGAAGGCGGTGTTGAACGACTTGAAGTCGTCAATGTCGGCGATGCACAGCGCCATCGAGCTGTTCTCGCGGGTGGCGCGGGCCATCTCGTTGCGGAGCTGCAGCTCGAAGTAGGCGCGGTTGTAGACGGTGGTGAGCGGATCAATGAAGACCAGCTTCTCGATGCGCGCCGCCCGCTGCAGCACGCCGGCGCAGGAGTCGGCGAGCAGCGCCACCAGCGCCAGGGCGTCCGGCGCGAAGTGCGCGGGCTCGGGGGCCAGCACCTCGAGCCAGCCCAGCGGCCGCCCGTCGGCGGCGGTGACCGCGGTGATCACCACCGAGTGGATGCCGCGGCGGCGCCCCTCGACGGCCAGCTCCGGACAGAGCTCGGTATCGGGGCAGTGGAGCAGGTGACCGGGCTGCCGGCGGGCCCGCTCCGCCAGCTCGGCGGAGAGCGGCTCGGGGCCGCTGCGCTCGTCGTCCTCGGTGTCGGCGACGAAGCGGACCTCGCTGGCGCCGAGCAGCTCGCGACCCGCCTGGTCGAGCTGTTCGAGCAGGGCGCGCCGGGCCTGCCCGGTGCGCGGGTCGGCGGCGAGCATGGCCTCGTCGAGCCGCAGCAGGCGGCGGATCTGCTCGAGCCCGGCCTGGGCGTTGGCGCCCAGCCCGGGGCGTGGCACCTCGACCAGGCCCTCGTGCTCGCGGGGCGCCGCCGATTCGATGGCGATCTGGTCGAGCGAGCCGCGGAGCTGCCAGCGCTGCAGGCGGCGGCCGGCGGGGTCGGGGGGCAGGCGTCGGGCGGCGCCGCTCAGTTCGAGGCGGGAGAGCAGGTAGCGCGCCGCCTCCTCGAGCTGGACGGCGACGCCGGCCTCGAGGGCGCGCTCCACGCGCACACGATCGGAACTCGGCAGCTCCTGGAGGGGCATCAGCCGCTCCACGAGCTGACGGAAATCGATCGTCTTCTGCTGCATGGGGCTTCCCTGCCTCCGGTCCGCTTCCATCGGGGCTGCCTCCGGACCCATGACGAGATGCGAGTGCAGGCTGGCTGGGTCCGCACGATCCCGATGCGGACCCTTCCATGGTATCACAGGGTCCGGGACCGGGATCCCGCACCGGACGCGGTGGCGGCGGTGCGGTTGGGGCATCCGGCCCAGTCGCGGGCGGGCCGGGCGGTCCGGTCAGCGGAACAGGGTGAAGCGCAGGATGAGCAGGAGGAAGAGGACGAACAGGTAGATCTGCAGCGCGAACAGGGCGAAGCGCTTCCCGCGCGTCATCTTCACCGGCGGCATGGCAGCCTCACGCCTTCACCTTGGTGACCACGCCCTTCATGACCTCGTTGTAGCGCACGACACCCAGCAGGTGATCGCGGTGATCCACCACCGGCAGCAGCCGGTAGTGGTACTTGGCGAAGATCTCCTGCAGGTCGTCGCGCAGGTCCTCGGCCTCGGCCGAGACCACGGGCGAGACCATCACGTCGGCCAGCAGCGCGTCGTCGGGGGCCAGCACCAGGTCGCGCAGGTCCACCACGCCCGCCAGCGTGCGCTCCTCGCCCTCGACCACGTAGAGGTAGGAGATGGCGTCGGCCTCGCGCTGCGAGGCCCGGACCTCGGCCAGCACCTCGCCGACCCGGCGCTCGGCGGTGACCGCCAGGTAGTCGGTGGTCAGCAGCGACTGGGCGGTGATCTCGCGCTCGGAGAGGATCGCGTGCAGCCGGCGGGCGGTCTCGTCCGGGAGCATCTTGGTCAGCCCGGTGACGTGGTCGTGCGGCAGGACCGCGAACAGGTCGGCGAGCTGGGCGACGTTCATCTCCGAGAGCACCGCCCGCGCCCGCTCCTCGCGCATGTCGGCGATGAGCTGCCGCTGGGCGCGGGGCTCGGCCTCGAGCAGCGCCTCGGCGGCGGTCTCGGAGTCCAGGGCCGAGAACAGCGCCTCCTGCTCCTCGCCCGACAGCTCCTCGAGCGCGTCGGCGAGGTCCTCGGGCGGCAGGTCCACGAGCTGCCGGCGCGTCACCGACAACGACACCTTGTCCGTCTGGACCGCGTCCTCGACGTTGAGCGGCTGGACGTACTTCCAGGGGATCAGGTCCTCCTTGAAGAGCTGGAGCCAGCCGATGTGCCAGCGGCGCAGGAAGCCGTTGAACGAGGTGTCCACGTGCACCAGCGCCAGCCGTCCGCGGCTCTCCAGCAGGTGCACGTCGTTCACCGCCTCGACGCGGCGCCCGTCAATGTCGAGGATGGTGCGGCCGACCAGGTGGTTCTCGAGCAGCATCCAGCCCGGCTGGTCCACGAACGGCGGGTAGTGCGGCCCCTCCTCGGGCGGCTGCACGAAGATGGCGTCGTCCTCGACGCGCAGCACGCGCTTCCACGGGACGAACTCCGTGGGCTTGCCCCAGCCGTGCTCCATGACGATGCCGACCGCCTCGGGGTAGAGCTCGGCCAGCGAGACGACCAGGTCGTCCACGCGGCCGATGCGGTCCTGGATCTTGCCGGCGCAGACGCGGCGGTGGATGAGCTGCGAGAAGAAGAGGAAGCGGAACTCGCCGGGCAGCTCGAGGTTCTTCAGGCTCTTCGGATTCGTCGTGGCCATGGAGACCTCCCGCTACGCGTGGGGGAACAGGCCCGGGAACAGGGTGCTGAGGGCGAACGCCGTGGAGGCGAGGACGATCACGACCACGATGCTCCAGTTCACGAGGTTCTGCCAGCGGGTGTTCACGTGCTCGCCCATGAAGCCCGCGTCGTTGACCAGCAGCAGCAGGAAGACGAGGCAGACCGGCAGCAGGGTCACCGCCACCACCTGCACGTACATGGTGATCTGCACCAGCGGGGCGTGGGGGATCAGCACCACCGCGCCGCTGGTGAGCAGCATGCCGAGGTAGGCGACGTAGAACCAGGGCGCGTCGCGCACGCTGCGGTTGAGCGAGTGGGCCCAGCCGAGCACCTCGCCCAGCGCCCACGACGAGGAGAGCGAGACGCAGAGCGCCCCGAGGAAGCCGGCGTCGAACAGGCCGATGGCGAAGAGCTGCCGCGCCAGCCGGCCCTGCCCGTGGGGCAGGAGTGGCTGCAGCGCGTCGGCGGTCTGGCGGGCGTCCTCGATGAGGATGGGCGGGTGATGGAGG
>CAYNPF010000172.1:0-5427 GCA_964398895.1 uncultured bacterium | reverse complement strand
GGGCGCGCGACAGGGGCGGCAGCAGCGAGGCACTCCAGCGCGCGGAGTCGGCGGGGGTGGGCGCCGGGGCCGGGCGGGCGTCCGCGGGCGCGGCGCCGCTGACACCGGTCGGCACCGCGTCCGGGGATGCCGGGGCGCTCGCCGCGGGCGGCGTGCGCATCGAGTCCACCGCCGCGGCGGTCGGCGACGGACTCGGGTGGCCGGCGGCGCCGCGGGCGCGCCCGGGGCCGTGCCGCCGCGGTGCCCGCCGCGCCGGTTCGGCCGCCGCGAGGATCGCCGAGTCGCGCCGGGCCGCCGCGGCCATCAACGAGTCGCGTCCCGGGGCGCCGGGTCGTCGGGCCGGGTCGTAGCGGAACAACTCGAAGCTGCCGGCATCGTAGGCGCTGAAGACGACCTCGCCGGTGCGGCGGGCGACGGTGAGGGCCGGGCTCAGGCTGGTGATCCCGGACACCCCGGTGAGCAGCCGGCTGAGGGTCTCGATGCGACCGCTCTCGAGGTCCACGCGCTGCAGGTCGGGGATGCCCTCCGGATCGGCGATGAAGTAGAGACTGCGACCGTCGGGGGCCCACTGGGGGTTGATGCTCTTGCCGGTCGCGAAGGTGTCCACGCGGCGGATCGCCCCCGATTCGGGATCCACCAGCGCCAGCCGGTAGCGCTGGCGGGGCTCGTCCACGCTGTCGGCGTCGAAGCGATCGGTGACGAAGGCGATCCGGCCGCCGTCGGGCGACCAGGCCGGCTGCAGGTCGGCCCAGGCGTCGTCCATCAGGCGGCGCGAGCGGCCGGTCCCGAGGTCGAGCACCCACAGGTCGGTCACCCCGCCGGCAAGGGCGCAGAAGGCGATCCGCTTGCCGTCGGGCGACCATGTGGGGTGGAAGATCTCGTCCAGCTCGGGAAAGCGGAAGCGGCGCTGCAGGCGCCCGCTGACGGCGTCGTGGATGGAGAGCACCGGGCGGCCGCGGCTGGCGGTGGCGATGACGAAGCGATCGCCGTCCGGGCTCCACTCGCCGGCCGAGTTGATGAAGCCGAGGTTCTGGATCTCGGGATCCACGGCGCTGCGCGTCAGCGCGTGCAGGACCTCGCCGGTCGCGGCGTCGGCGACGTACAGCTCGATCGAGAGCTGGCCGCGCTCCGAGAAGAACAGCAGGCGACGGCCGTCGGGCGACAGCGAGGGCGCCAGGTTCATGCGGCCCACGCCACGCCGGGCCAGCACCAGCGGCGCGGCGGCGTGGGTCACGCGGTCGGTGCGACCGCCCAGCGCCCCCTGCCAGTCGCGCAGGGCCTCGTGCCAGCCCATGACCACCGAGTCGGCCGGCACGCCGAGGGTGAGCTGGAAGGCCTGCTTCACGTCGGCCGAGCGGCTGGCGGCCTTGAGCAGCCGCCCCACCGCGTCCTCGCCGTAGCGGCCGGCCACGTAGGCCCACAGCGACTGGCCGAAGCGGTAGGGGAAGAAGCGGGAATCCTCGAGGTGACCGTAGTCGGGCAGGCGGTCGATCTGCGCCGCGTCGCGCATCCACATCGCGGTATGCGCGTCGTCGGCCCCGAGCGTCAGGTACTCGGCCATGCCCTCCATGAACCACAGCGGCATCTTGGCGGCCGTGGTCAGGCCCATGGTCTGCGAGCGGCCCTGGCCGACCACGTCGTACTGGAAGGCGTGGACCAGCTCGTGGCCGATGACGTGGTCGGTCTCGCCCATTGGGCCGGCGAACGGCACGACGATGCGGCGCTTGAGCGCCTCGGTCACGCCGCCGGTGCCCTCGCCCAGGTCGCCGTAGATGGCGTTGGTCTGCTCGAAGGCCGGATGGCCGGGGTAGAGGATGAGGGGCTGGCGCCGCGTCAGTTCGTGGTCGAGCGCCCGGGAGAGGCGCGCGTACCAGCGCTCCGCCATGCGGGCCGCCTCGGGCATGATCGCCGCCGTCTCGCGGTCGTAGTAGATGTCGAAGTGCTCGGTCTTGAGCACCTGGATGTCGAAGGTGCGGTAGCGCACCTTGTTCTGCCCGAAGTAGTCCTGGGCGCGGGCGGGCAGCACGAGGCCGGCCGCGAGCAACAGGCCGGAGAGCGCGATCGTGATCGAGTGTCGCCACGCTGGCATGAAACGGGTCTCCCGCCGGTCCGGTGGAGGAATCCGGGTGCGCCGGTGCGGCGCGGCCCGGGGATCGCCCGGAAGCGTCCGCCCGCGATGCTACCCGGTTCGCCGGCCGGCGCAAGTCCCCTCGCGGTCCCCGTGCCGGAACCGCACCGGCTCGCCCGTCGCGTCGCGCGTCGCGCCTCCCGCGGGCTTCGTGATAACCTGCCCGCCTTCGCCCCGGTCGCAGGGCTTCTCTGGAGGATCCATGGCCTCCCGTCTGGATGCCATCCAGCGCGCGAGCGCTGGCTTCATCGAGGAGCTGTACGAGCGGTTTCGCGCGGACCCGGGCTCCGTCCCCGAGGACTGGGCCCTGTTCTTCTCCGGCTTCGAGCTGTCCCGGCCACCCCGGGCCGCGGAGGCCGGCGAGGGCGGCGTCTTCGGCCTCGTGCAGCATCACCGGATCTTCGGCCACCTCGCCGCCCGGCTCGATCCGCTGGGCGGACGAGTCGCCGTGCCGACGATGCTCGAGCCGGCCACGGTCGGCTTCACCGCCGCCGACCTCGAGCGCGAGGTGGACTGGGCGCCGTTCCGTCCGGGCCGGCGCGGTCCCCTGCGCGAGCTGGTCGCGGCGCTGCGACGCACCTACTGCGACACCGTGGGCGTCGAGTTCATGCGGCTGGCCGACGAGGAGCGCCGGACGTGGCTGCAGGAGCGCATGGAGGCGGTGGAGAACCACCCGGCGGCCCCGTCGCCGGAGCGTCGCCGGCTGCTGGAACGCCTGCTGGCGGCCGACGGCTTCGAGGAGTTCCTCCACGCGCGCTACCCGGGGCAGAAGCGCTTCTCGCTCGAGGGGGCGGGGGCGCTGGTCCCGATGCTCGACGAGCTGGTCGAGACGGCGGCGGCCGGCGGGGTGGAGCAGATCGTCTTCGGCATGCCGCACCGCGGACGCCTCAACGTGCTCGCCCACGTCATCGGCAAGCCGCTGGAGGTGATCTTCGGCGAGTTCGAGGCGACGGCGCTGCCCGAGGAGGTGCAGGGGCACGGCGACGTCAAGTACCACCTCGGCTACCACGCCGATCGTCGCGCCCGCGGCGGCGCCGAGGTGCACCTCGACCTCTACTACAACCCCAGCCACCTCGAGTTCGTGGATCCGGTCGTGCTCGGCGCGGTGCGGGCCAAGCAGGAACGCATGGGCGACGCGGAGCGCCGGCGCTGCCTGCCGGTGCTGGTCCACGGCGACGCCTCGCTGGCCGGCGAGGGCATCGTCCTCGAGACGCTGGCGCTGGCCGGCCTGCCGCGCTACGACAGCGGCGGCACCGTGCACATCGTGATCAACAACCAGATCGGCTTCACCACCTCGCCGGCGCAGGTGCGGATCTCGCGCTACCCGACCGACGTGGCCCACGCCGAGGACGCGCCGGTCTTCCACGTCAACGCCGACGATCCCGAGGCGGCGGTGCACGTCATGCGACTGGCGGTCGAGTACCGGCAGCACTTCCGCCGCGACGTCTTCGTGGACCTGGTCTGCTACCGCCGGCACGGGCACAACGAGATGGACGATCCGACGTTCACCCAGCCGGTGATGTACCGGGCGGTGGCCGCGCACCCGGCGGTCTCGCGGGCCTACGCCGACCGTCTGCGCAGCGAGGGGGCGCTCGAGGAGGCGGCGCTGACGGCGATGCGCGAGGGGCTCCAGGCGGAGCTGCGCGCGGCGCAGGAGCACGCGCGCGCCGTGCGCCGGCCGCCGAGCGGCGAGCCGCCGACGCGGGCCTGGGCCGGGCTGGAGTGGGCCGGGCCGGACTGGACGGCCGAGACCGCCGTGCCGCCCGAGCGGCTGGAAGCGGCGGCGCGCGGGGTGACGGCGCTGCCCGAGGACTTCGTGCCCCACCGCCGCGTGGCCGCGCTGGCGGCGGCCCGGCGGCAGATGCTGCGCGAGGACCGCGTGGACTGGGGGATGGGGGAGGCGCTGGCGCTGGGCACGCTGCTGCTCGAGGGCCACCACGTGCGCCTGAGCGGGCAGGACAGCGAACGCGGCACCTTCAGCCATCGTCACGCGGTGCTGCACGACGCGCGGGACGGCCGCACCTGGGTGCCGCTCGAGCACCTCGCGCCGGGGCAGGGGCGCTGCGAGATCTTCGACACGCCGCTGGCCGAGGCCGCGCCGATGGGCTTCGAGTACGGCTACAGCACCGCCGACCCCGCGACGCTGGTCGTCTGGGAGGCGCAGTTCGGCGACTTCGTGAACGTGGCCCAGGTCTACGTGGACCAGTTCCTGGCCAGCGCCGAGTCGAAGTGGCGGCGCATGTCGGGGCTGACCCTGCTGCTGCCGCACGGCTACGAGGGGCAGGGGCCGGAACACTCGAGCGCGCGGCTCGAGCGCTTCCTCGAGCTGTGTGCCCGCTGCAACCTGCAGGTGGTCAACCCCACCACGCCGGCCCAGCTCTTCCACGTGCTGCGCCGCCAGATGCACCGCCGCTTCCGCAAGCCGCTGGTGGTGATGAGCCCGAAGAGCCTGCTGCGCCACCCGGCCGCGGTCTCGCCGGTGCGCGAGTTCACGCAGGGTGCCTTCCGCACGGTGATGGACGACGTGGCGCTCGCCGATCCGCTGGCGGTGGAGGGCGTGCTGCTGGTCTCCGGCAAGTTCTACTACGCCCTGCAGGAGGCGCGCGCCGCCGCGGGCGCGTCGTCGGCCGCGCTGGTGCGGGTGGAGCAGCTCTACCCGTTCCCGCGCGCCGAGCTGGAGGCGCTGCTGCGTCGCTACCCGCGGGCGCGCGAACTGCGCTGGGTGCAGGAGGAGCCGGCGAACATGGGCGCCTGGCGGGCCAGCCGCCACCGGCTCGAGGCCGTGCTGCCGCCGCGGGTCCGACTGCGGCTGGTGTCACGACGCGCCTCGCCGACGCCGGCGACCGGGAACTACCACGTGCATGCCGAGCAGGAACGGGCGCTGCTGGAGCGGGCGCTGGCGCCGTTCGGCCCCGGGCGCGGCCCGGGTGCGGCCGAGGGCCGGGAGGGAACATCGTCGTGAACGTCGAGGTGCAGGTCCCGCGGCTGGCCGAGTCGGTGGCGGACGCCACGCTGGTCGAGTGGCTCGTGGAGGAAGGGGCGACGGTGCACGTGGACCAGCCGATCGTCACGCTGGAGACCGACAAGGCGGCCGTGGAGATCGCCGCCCCCGCCTCGGGCACGCTGCGCCGGCGGCACCGGGTCGGCGACGTGGTGCGCGCCGGCGACGTGCTCGGGCACGTCGAGCCGGCCGCGGCGACACTCGGGGGAGGATCCACGGCCGGAACGCCACCGCCGGTCGCGGCGCCGCCCCCGGTGCCGGGGGCGGCCGCCCACGGTCCGGCCGTGCGCCGCCTGCT
>CAYNPF010000171.1:0-5433 GCA_964398895.1 uncultured bacterium | reverse complement strand
CACCGGCGTGCCGAGCACCTCGGCGCCGAGCTGGATCGGGAAGCCGGGCAGCACGGTCGCGTCGGCGCCGGACAGCGCGGTGAGCTGGCCGTTGACGTCGCCCTGGATCACGTCCGGCCACCCGTCGCCGTTGATGTCGGCCACGACCGGCGACGACTCGGCCGACCCGGAGGTCAGCGCGCTGTAGCGGATGTTGTTCCACGGCGTGAGGTTGGGCGCGCTGACGATGGCCCCGCTGGCGTTGAACACGCAGATGCCGCCGCCCGTGCTGGTCTGCACGATGTCGAGATGGCCGTCACGGTCCATGTCGGCGAGCGCCGGCGACGGGCACTTGCTCATCCCCTCCATGCGCACGCGCACCGGGAAGCCCGTCCGCCGGCCGCCATCGGCACGGAAGACGTAGAGCGAATCGCACATCGCCGGCAACACGATGTCGAGCGTGCCGTCGCCGTCGAGGTCACCGACCGCCGGCGAGGACCTCACGCCCGCCCCCAGCTTCACCGGGAAGCCCGGGACGTTCGAGGCGTCGGGACGCCAAGCGTAAAGGTAGCCGTTCGAAGCGCCGAAGATGATCGCCTGGGTGCCGTCGCCCTGCAGCGGCGCGATCGCCGCCGTGCCCGGGTTGAACGAGCCCAGACCGGTCTTGAACACGCCGAACGTGGCGGTGTTGGCGTCACCGTTGGTCAGCTCGGTGCCGTTGGCGCGCAGGGCGTACACCGTGCTCCCGTTGGAGCCGACCACGATCTCCTTGAGCCCGTCGCCGTCCACGTCGGCGATGGCCGCCGAGGACCAGATGTTGTCGGCCAGGGTCGCCGGCCAGCCGGTCTTGACGTTGCCGGCGGTGTCGTAGACGTACACCCGCTTGTCGTCCCAGGTGGGAGCGACGATCACCTTGCCGCTGCCGTCCAGATCGGCCGACGAGGCGCCGGCCGCGTAGTAGCTACCCAGCTGGGTGAAGTCGCCGGAGGTGGAACCGGAGCCGTCGGCGTCCACCGGCGTGTTGCCGTCCGGGTACCAGGCGTAGAGCACGTCGGAGCCGACCAAGATCGTCAGCGGATAGCCGCCGTAGAGGTGGTCGAGCAGCACCGGGGAAGGCGTCGTCTGGCCGGTCGGCACCGGGAAGATCGAGTGACGCGGCGGATTGGTGCTCACCGACAGCGCCGAGGGCAGCGGGGACTCGTTGCCCGACTGATCCACCGCCGTCACCTTGTAGTAGTAGCGGGTCAGCGGGCTGAGCCCGGCGTCCTCGAAGTACGCGGTGCGGTCGGTGGGGACCACGTTCACGCGGGCGTAGGTGCCCCCCGAGGAGGTCGCGCGGTACACGTTGTAGCCGAACAGGTCGGTCTCCGCGCCGTGGCCCCAGTCCAGCGTGATCGAGCCCTCGCCGCCGGAGCCGGCCAGCGAGACCGGCGTCGCCGGGGCGACGATGTCCAGGGTCTGCCGGAGCCTCTCGCCGTAGGCATCCGACACGATCAGCAGGAAATGCGCGCCGGTGCTGTCCGGCACGAACACGAACGGGTCCGCGGTGACATCGGTGCCCGGCGCCACGTCGCCCCAGGTCGCCGTGCTGTCGCTGACCCTGGCAAGGCCGTCGGTGCTCCGCAACTTCGCCGTCACGCCCACCGCCGTCCCGGTCCCGATGTTGCGCAGCGTCACCGCGTAGGCCACGGTCTCGCCGGCCTCGGGAACGTGATCGAGGTCGCCCGGGCTGTCGGTCACCGTGTGCCGGTAGTGCCGCAGCTCGGGCGCACGGACGGTGACCTGGAACCGCGCGACGAAGCCGCGCCCCAGCGAGTCGGTCAGGGCGAGGGTGAAGGGGATCTCGCGCTGATCGTCGGCGCTCACGGGCAGGCTCACGCGCAGCCCCGTCGCCGGCGCCGCGCTGTCGGCGGCCGCCACGGCCCCGTAGCTGGCCGTCGGCTGCAGCACGGTGACCAGCGGGTCGGTCGTGCTCAGCGTGCCGGTGAGCAGCGCCACCCGCGCGTCGCCGCGGTTGGCCAGCCAGGGGTACAGGTCCACGGTCTCGCCGGCGTCCCAGAAACCGTCGCCGTTGCCCACACGACCATCGGCGCCGGTGTCGGTCACGCCCATGTGCCGTTCGCCCAGCGCCAGCGCGTCGCTCGCCACCACCTCGACCGTGCCGCGGTAGGGCCGGCAGTTGGTGCCGGTGACCGTCAGCGCGATCGCGCCGAGCTCGTCGGCCGCGAACCCGAGGGTCACGTCGCCGGAGCCGTCGGTCAGGCCGGTGGCGAACACGTCGCCCGCGCGGTAGGCCGTCACCCGCGCGCCGACCAGGTCGTCGCCGCCGACCTGGACGTGGACCGCCAGGCTGGCCGTGCCCCGCGCCACCGTGGCCGGCGCGGTCACCGCGATCGTGCGCGGCGCCGCGGTGAAGATGTGCAGCTCGGGATCCCCCAGCAGCACCAGGGTCATCTGCGTCCAGCGCTGCGTCCCGTCGTAGGCGGCCTGACTCACGTAGGGGACCTTCTGCTCGGCATGCAGCTCGCCGACCGCGGTCACCCCGCCCTCGTAGAGGAGCTGGAAGAACTCGGCCTGGTAGATCTCGCCGGTGGTCGGGAAGTCGTAGCGGGTCGAGCCGACCAGGCTGACGGTCCCGCCGTGCTCCGCCTTCATCAGCGCCTCGGCGATGCACGGGTAGTCGATCGAGGTCGAGCTGCAGTTGATCGCGTACAGGTTGGTGAGCCGGTCGCCGTTGGTCAACGCCGCTGCGTCGGCGCCCGTGAGGTTGTCGTCGGCGACGTGCATGACGTTGCGGTAGCCGTGCCCGACGTGGATCGCGACGTTGTAGCCGCGGTTGAGCGAGTCGATCACCGTGGCCCGCCGCTCGGGGAACGAACCCGCCCGATAGTCGGTGCTGGTGTAGTTCTCGTACAGTCGCGCGTAGTGGATGTTGGGCACGGTGTCCATGATGGGCAGGATGTCGGTCTCGATGAACCCCGCCCCGTCGAGCGAGAACGTCTCCCCCGGCAGCCAGTCCTGCGGGAACAGCACCTCCGCGAAGAACAACGAGTTCTCCATGTAGTCGGAGATCGGGTCGCGCTCGTAGCGCAGCGCCTTGGACACCAGCAGCTCGGCCTCGGCGGCGGTGGTCGCCGGCAGTCGTCCGACGTACACCTCGGGCATGAGGTCGCACGAGTCGCCGGCCGCCGGCGGGTAGGACACGCGGCCCTCGCCGAACAGGCTGTCGCCGTCGGCGTTCCAGGTGCCCTCGAGGCACGAGTAGTACAGGTCGGTGGCGATGTGCTCGCCGCCCGCCACGTAATAGGTCGTGTAGGCCAGCCGGGTAGGCACGACCTGCGTGTCGCCGCCGAGCAGGACCCACTTCGTGCCCCAGCGGGTGTAGGCGTCGCGCAGGAAGTCGCGCACGCGCTCGGCGTCGTCGGCGCCCCGCGGGTACTGCTGGCGGATGAACGACATGGTGCGGACCACGGCCGGCACGCCGCAGGCCGTCTTCCAGTCGGCCAGCACCTGGAATGCGGAGGCCATCTCGTCACCGGTGACGATGACGTACTCGACCGGGCTGCCCTGCAGCGAGGGGATCTGCGTGGCCTTGAACGGCTCCGACGTCCTCAGTCCCGGGACCACCGACGCGCCGCTGATCCCGCTGCCCGGCAGGGCTCCCTCCTCCCACTCCGGCACCACGCGCTCGCGCTCCAGGGGACGCGCGGTGTCCGCCTCGAGCGTCAGTTCGACGCGCAGGCGGTCCACCCGGTCGAGCTGTCCGGTCGCCGGGGACCAGAGCGCCGGCGACACCACCAGGTAGACGATGTTGCGGCCGCGTTCGAATCCCTCCATGCCGATCTCCACCGGGGTCGCCGGGAAGAAGTCCGCGCTGCCGAAGATGGCCGGATCCGGCTCGGTGCGGTCGATCCGGGCGAGGTCCTGTCGCGGCCGCTCCGCGCTCGGCAGCCGCACACCGCTCGCCAGGGGCGCGGTCTGCAGGTCGAGCACCCGCACGCCCACCACGCGCTGCCCCACCGGGAGCTCGATGCGCTCGCTCACCAGCGGCAGGTCGGGGTGTCCCGGGGTGTAGTCGCGGGCGGCCCCGCGCACGTCCAGGCGCGTGGTCCCCGCCTCCGCCGGGCGGAGACGGAAGCGGGTGGCGTCATAGCGGAACTCGCGCTGGATCGAGGCCGAGGCGAACGACTCGCTGACCACGGCAGCCAGCAGGCAGGAAACGCCGAGCAGGATGGTCGGGAGCAGGCGGGCAGACTTCATCGTGGCGATTCTCCGGACGCACTTCGGCCTGGGAAGCATGAGGATCCGGCCGCTGGAAGGGCCGGGACGGCGATGGGGAGTGGGACGGGCAAGGTGCATGGGACCCTGGGATGCTCGAGCCGGCCCGCGGACTGCGGAAAGATCGGGAAGTGGAAGACGTCGAACAAGGATACCCCGGCGGACGACCTCCCGGCTAGCGCCGCTTCGCCCGCGCGGGCGGCGTCGCCGGGTCCGCCGACGCGCCGGCCGACCGGGGCGTCGGGGGGCATTCCGCGCAGGCCGGTCCGTAGCCCGGGTGAAATGGCGGGACGGGGCCCCCGTCCCGGCTCAGCCAGGTCCAGGGCAGGTCGGCCAGGGGCAGCGCCACGAGCTCCGCGCTCAGCCGCTCCCCCACCTCGCGTGCCGACTGCCGGGGCCGCCCGGACCCGGGATCGGTCCATCCGTCGAAGTCCCGCGTGCGCCAACCGGTTCGGAACGTCCCCACGGCCGGGCCGCGCGGGGGCATGGTCAACTGAGCCAGGGTCGCTTCCGGGTCGCCGGAGCAGGGTGGGACCTCCACCAGTGCAAGATGCGAGAGCCCGCCGAGCAACTCCTGCTGGAGCCGGGGCCCCCGCAGCGGGTCCAGCTCCACGTAGATGCCCAGCCTCGACCAGCCTCCTTGCAGGACCCCTGCCACCCGGGCGGCCGCTCCGTCCGCGTCGAACAGCATGCGGACGTGGAACGCCCGCCCCAGCCCCCCCTGCTCCATCCACTCGCGTGCCCGCGCCTCGTCGAAGGCCGGGAAGTCGAAACCGCCCGAGCCCGGCGGCCAGTCGCGCGGGCGCGTCGCGGCGACTCCGAGGACCTCGAGCACGCGGTCCCGGTTCAACCCCAGCGCCAGAGCGTGTCGCGTCGCCGCTCGCGAGGTGGGCGGCAGATCGGCGCGCAGAACGAGGAGCAGCGGGCGCGGCGGCGCGGCGGACCGCACGTTCAGGCGGTAGCCGGCCGGCACGATCGCGGGATCCAGCCCGGACGGCAGCGGCCAGACCAGATCCGCACCGTGGCCGCGCAGCAGGGTGAGGACGCGCGCGGTCAGTGGCTGGAAGCGGACCGCGATCGTGTCGGGACCGTCGCCGGTGGCGCGGCGCACGAGCACCAGCGAGCGACCGTCCTCCTCCTCGAGCACGCGGTAGTCGCCCAGTCCGCTCGCGCCCT
>CAYNPF010000170.1:0-5455 GCA_964398895.1 uncultured bacterium | reverse complement strand
ATCTCCCTCGTGATCATGGTCTGCCGCAGGCGGTTGCGCTGCAGCACCAGCGCATCCAGCAGCTCGCCCGCGTTCTTGCTCGCCGCGCCCATCGCCGTCATGCGCGCGCCCTCCTCGCTGGCCCGCGAGTCCGCCAACGCCGCCAGCATGCGGGCGGTGGCGAAGCGGGGCAGCAGGTCGGCGAGCACGGCGCCGAGGCCCGGCTCGAGCAGCACGTCGCCGGCCGGCGGCACCGTCGTCGCATCCGCACGCGCGCCCACCGGCAGGAAGGTCTCCATCGCGACCTCGCGCCGCAGCACGGTGACGAAGTGGGTGTAGAGCAGCTCCACCCGCACGACGCCGCCCGCCCCGGACCCGCCCGCCGCGCCGGCGGCCCGGAAGCGGCCGAGCACGTCGTCGGTCACGCGCCGGGCGAAGTCCACGCCGGCGTCGGTGCCCACGTCGGGGTAGCTCGCCGTCACCGGCCAGCCGCGGCTGGCACCGTAGTCGCGCCCCTTGCGGCCGACGACCACGAGCTCGAGCGTGCCGGGCGCGGCGGTGCGGAGCCGCTCCTCGACCACGCGGAACAGCGTGGTGTTGAAGCCGCCGCACATGCCGCGGTCCGAGGTCACCACCACCAGCAGGGTCGTGCCCTCCGCGTCCGCCGCCGGTGCGGCCAGCACCGGGTCGGTCAGCTCGCGCTCGCGCGCCACTGCCGCCACGCGTTCGAGCATGGCGGTGAGCCGCGCCGCGTAGGGACGGGTCGCCTGGGCCCGCGCCTGGGCGCGCCGCAGCTTGGCCGCGGCCACCATCTCCATGGCCTTGGTGATCTGCTGCGTGCTGGTGATCGAGCGGATGCGCCGCCGGAGAACCTTGAGGGATGCCATCGCGTCCTATGCCGTGAAGGTCGCCTTGAACTTCTTCGCCGCCTCGTGCAGCCGCTGCTGGCCCGCGTCGCCGAGATCGCGCGTGGTGCGGATGTCGTGCGGGACCTCGGGGAACTCCCGGGCCACGAACTCGAGGAAGCCGGTCTCGAAGCCGTGCACCGCCGCCACCGGCAGGTCGTCGAGGTAGCCGTTCACGCCGGCGAAGATCGAGATCACCTGCTGCTCGATCGGCATGGGCGCGTACTGCTCCTGCTTGAGCAGCTCGACCATGCGCTCGCCGCGGGTGAGCTGGTCGCGCGTCGCCTTGTCGAGATCCGAGCCGAACTGGGTGAACGCCAGCAGCGAGCGGTAGGCGGCCAGGTCGAGGCGCAGCCGGCCCGCCACGCGGCGCATCGCCTTGATCTGGGCGTGGCCACCGACGCGCGAGACCGAGATGCCCACGTTCACCGCCGGACGCACGCCGGCGTAGAAGAGGTCGGGCTCCAGGTAGATCTGGCCGTCGGTGATGGAGATGACGTTGGTCGGGATGTAGGCCGCCACGTCGCCGAGCTGGGTCTCGATGAACGGCAGTGCGGTCAGCGAGCCGCCGCCCTTCTCCTCGGAGAGCTTGGCCGCGCGCTCGAGCAGGCGCGAGTGCAGGTAGAAGACGTCGCCCGGATAGGCCTCGCGTCCGGGCGGGCGGCGCAGCAGCAGCGCGAGCTGCCGGTAGGCCTGCGCGTGCTTGGTGAGGTCGTCGTAGATCACCAGCGCGTGCTTGCCGTGGTAGAGGTACTCCTCGCCGATGGCCACGCCGGCGTAGGGCGCCAGGTACTGCAGCGGCGCCGGCTCGGAGGCCGCGGCGGTCACCACCGTCGTGTACTCCATCGCGCCCTGCTTCTCGAGCATGGCGACCACGCTCGCCACGGTGGATTCCTTCTGGCCGATGGCGACGTAGATGCACGCCATGTCCTGCCCCTTCTGGTTCAGGATCGTGTCGAGGACGATGGCGGTCTTGCCGGTCTGCCGGTCGCCGATCACCAGCTCGCGCTGGCCGCGGCCGATCGGGATCATCGAGTCGATCGCCTTGATGCCGGTCTGCAGCGGCTCCTTCACCGGCTGTCGCTCGATCACGCTGGGGGCGTTCCACTCGAGGTTGCGGAAGTGCTCGGTGACGATGGGGCCCTTGCCGTCCACCGGCCGGCCCAGCGCGTCCACCACGCGACCGACCAGCGCCGGGCCGACCGGCACCGAGGCGATGCGCCCGGTGCGCTCGACGCGGTCACCCTCCTTGATGTTCTCGTCGCCCCCCAGCAGCACCGCGCCGACGTTGTCCTCCTCGAGGTTGAGCACCAGCCCGGCGACCTCGCCCGGGAAGCGCAGCAGCTCGCCGGCCATGGCGTCCTCGAGGCCCCACAGCCGCGCGATGCCGTCGCCGACCGAGAGCACGGTGCCCACGCTCCGCGTATCGATCGTGGCCTCGTAGCGTTCGAGTTCCTGCGCCAGCACGGCGCTCACTTCTTCGGGTCGGAAGGACATGTTGGAGAACCCCGGGATGGTGTCAGGTCGTTCGGGTCTGCAGACTCGTCTCGAAGAGCCGGTCCTGCAGCGAGGCGAGCAGGCCCTTCACCGAGTGGTCGATGATGTGGTCGCCGATGCGCACGTACAGGCCGCCGATGAGATCCGGATCCACGCGCGCCTCGAGCTCGAGGGTCAGTCCGGTCGCGCGCTCGAGGCGGGCGTGGAGCCGCTGGAGCTCGTCCGCGGTGAGCGGCACCGCGCTCACGGCCTCCGCCGCCTGCAGCCCCTGCCAGCGACGGACGCGCTGCTCGAACTCGCGCACCACCGCCGGGAACAACGGCAGGCGCTTCTTGCGCAGCAGCAGGTCCACCAGGTGGGCGACCGGCGGGAGGACCCCCGTCGCCAGCGGGCCGCGCAGCAGCTCCCGCTTGCGCGCCAGCGGCACCAGCGGCGAGCGGAAATAGGCGCCGAGGCGCGGATCGGCATGCACCGCGGCCAGCACCTCCTGCAGCGCGCCCTGCGCCTCGAAGACGAGGCCGCGACGTTCCGCGATCAGGAACAGCGCGCGGGCGTAGCGTTCGGCGACCCGTTCGTCGCGGCTCATGCCCGTCCGTCCACCTCCTCGATGAACCGCTCCACCATCGCCCGCTGGGCCGGTTCGTCGAGCTTCGCCCGCAGGATCTTCTCGGCGGTGCGGATGGACAGCGCCGCCACCTGCTGCTTGAGCAGGCCGCGGGCCTTCTCGCGGTCGCGGACGATCTCCTCGTCGGCGCGGGCCAGCCGCGCCGCGGCATCGGCCTGCGCCTGGGCCTTGATCTCGCCGGCCACGCGCTGCCCCTCGGCCACCGCCTCGAGCGTGCGCTGCCGCGCCCGGCTCTCGATGCCCTTGAGTTCCTGCTCGTACCTGGCGCGTTCGGCGTCGGCCTCGCGCTGGCGCCGCGCCGCGTCGTCGAATTCCGCCGCGATGCGGCTGCGGCGGGCCTCGAGCTGCCTCATCACCGGCCCCCAGGCGTAGCGACCCAGGATCCAGACCAGCACGAGGAAGCCCAGGATCTGGGTGAGGATCAGGCGGATGTCAATCAAGCCGCTCATGCGGATTCCCCGGGGATGCGTGACGCCGACGTCAGATCTTGCCCATGAGCAGGAAGACGGTCACGAACGCGTAGATGGTGAGCGCCTCGGCGAAGGCGCCGACGATGATCATCGCGACCTGCAGCTTGGCGATCGCCTCCGGCTGGCGCCCCATCGCCTGCAGGGCCCCGTTGCCGATCAGGCCGAGGCTGATGCCCGAGCCAATGGCCGCGATGCCGACGCCGAGCGGGAGCGCGAGCGCGAGTGCCGAATGGAAATCCATGTTCCCTCCTTCACCGGGTTCAGGGGACGGGGTGCTGCGCCGCCTCCCCCTGCTCCGCGGCGTGCTCGTGCGGCAGCATGAGGAGGAAGTAGATCGTGCTGAGCATGCTGAAGACCAGGGCCTGCACCACGCTGGTGAGCAGGGCGAGGAACAGGAAGACGAAGTGCAGCGGCAGTCCGAACGGCAGCCAGCCGAGGTGGAGCGCCCCCATCAGGCCGATGCCGAGCGAGGCGAAACCCACCAGCAGCATGTCCTCGCCGAAGATGTTGCCGAAGAGTCGGCAGGAGAGCGACACCGGCTTGGCCAGCTCGCCGATCACGTGGATGAGGAAGAAGAGCGGCGAGAGCAGCCACTCGACCAGGGAGCCCGGGCTGCCGGCCAGGTGCTTGAGCCAGCCGAGGAGGCCCAGCTCGCGGATCGCCGTGTACTGCACGTAGAGGAAGACGGTGACGGCCAGCGCGAGCGTGACGTTGAGGCTCGAGGTCGGCGATTCCATCAGCGGCACGAGGCCGAACAGGTTCATGGCCAGGATGTAGACGAACAGGCTGCCGAGGAACGGCGTGTAGCGCGGCCCGTAGTGGGGCCCGAGGATGTCCACGATCTGCTGGTAGACCTTCTCGACCACCAGCTCGACCACGTTCTGCAGACGCCCCGGCAGGAGCTGCGGCCGGCGCATCGCCACCGCCACCACCAGCACCAGCAGCAGGGCCACGAACATCGAGAAGATGACCGGCTCGAACTGGTGCACCACGTGGGCCCAGGAGCGGTCCTCGTTCGTCTTGACCAGGAGGCTGAGGACGGTGTCGAAGCGGCGCGGACCCTCGTCGGCCGCGGGGGTCGCGGCCGCCTCCGCCGCGGCGTGGGTCGCGACCGCCGCCGGCGGGGCGGCGGGGCGCGACTCGGCACCGGCGCGCAGCGGGCCGAGGGCGAACCAGGCGGCAGCCGCCACCAGCGCCACCAGCACGGTGGCCCGCCACGGGCTCGCCACCACGCGCGCCCAGCCGCGCGAGCCGAGCAGCAGCAACGAGACCGCCTTGAGGACGAGCACCGCGAACGGCAGGGTGAAGCCGATCATCAGCGCGACGACCGGCAGCCAGTGCAGCAGCGCCGCGCCCGCGCCGAACAGGGCGAGCAGCGCCGCGGCGGCCAGCAGGGCGCGCACGGTGGAGCGGCGCGGGCCGGTGAGGCACACGACCAGCGCCTCGATCAGCCGCAGGTTGGCGAGCGACCAGGCCGTGCCGGCGGCGAGGCCGAGACCGGCGGCGTAGGAGTGATAGACGGCCGCGAACAACCCGGCCACCGCGGCGACCATCCACGACGTGCGCCGCACCCGCGCGAGGAACTCGAAGCCCATCCTTGTCGTGACGCCGCGGACCTCAGCGGCGCCCTTCCTCCTCCTCGTCCTGCACCCGGCGGATGATCGTCCAGATCTCCCGGCCGGCCGCGCAGAAGCCCAGCACCAGGCCGCCGAAGGTGCCCCACGGCGGCGCGATCCGGAGCCAGCGCTCCGTGAGTCTCCCCAGGAAGAACCCCACCAGGGGCGCCACGACCAGGAGGGTGGGGATGAACATGAGGAGACCAACCGAACGCAGCGCGGACCTCGACTTCTCCCCCGGCAGCTTCTTCATCCCTCGTGCCCCGGTGAGGAACCCGGATACCCGCCCTGCGTGCACCGTGTGCGCCCGACGACGGACTGTAGACGGCCGACCGGTGCGGGTCAAACCGCGGGACCTGGATC
>CAYNPF010000169.1:0-5489 GCA_964398895.1 uncultured bacterium | reverse complement strand
GATGCGGTCAAGACGATGACCTTCGACGACGCCATGGGCATCCTGCGCGAGCCGCGCGTGGCCACCGGCAAGCGCACGATGCTCTACATGGCCATCTCGCTGTCCTTCACCGCCGCCGGCATCCTGCTCTGCTACCTGCTCAACGGCACCACCCACCATCCCGGCCGCACGCTGAACGCCTCGCTGTGGGACCAGCTCGCCGGCCACTGGATGCTGGGCGGCTTCCCGATCGGCCGGGCGCTGGTGGCGCTCACGCTGCTCACCGAGGGCGCCCTGCTGTTCGTGGCGGTGCAGACCGGCTTCACCGCGGGACCGCGCACGCTGGCCGCCATGGGCGTGGACGAGTGGGTGCCCAAGCGCCTGGCGCACCTGTCCGAGCGGCTGGTGATCCAGAACGGCGTGATCGCCATGGGCGTCGGCGCCGCCCTGGTGCTGGCCTACACCCTCGGCCAGATCAAGGTGCTGGTGGTCATGTACTCGATCAACGTCTTCCTCACCTTCACCCTCAGCCAGCTCGGCCTGGTGCGCCACTGGTGGCAGGTGCGGGCCGAGGGCGGCCACTGGCGCCGGCGCATGATCATCGCCTCCACCGGCACGCTGGTGACCGCGACGGTGCTGGGCATCACCGCCGCGTTCAAGTTCCGCGAGGGCGGCTGGGTGACGCTGCTCGCCACCGGCGGGCTGATCGGCTTCTGCTTCCTGGTCCGCTCCCATTACCGGCGGGTGCGCAGCATGCTCCGCTCGCTCGACGAGGTGCTGGTGAACCTGCCGCTCGGCGAGCACGGCGAACCCGCCGAGCTGGCGGCCGAGGGGCCCACCGCGATCGTCATGGTCGAGTCCTACAGCGGGCTCGGCATCCACACCCTGCTCTCGATCATCCGCATGTTCCCGCGCCACTACCGGAACTTCGTCTTCTGCGCGGTCGGCCAGGTGGACTCGGGCCAGTTCAAGGGCACCCGCGACGTGCAGGCGCTCGAGCGGAAGGTTCGGGCCGACCTCGAGAAGTACGTGGCGCTGGCCCAGCGCATGGGCGTGTACGCCGAGTACCGCTACACTATCGGCACCGACCTGATCACCGAGCTGGAGACCATCACCCTCGACCTCACCAAGGAGTTCCGGCGCTGCGTCGTGTTCGCCGGGCAGCTCGTGTTCCAGAAGGAGAACCTGTTCACGCGCTCCCTGCACCACGAGACGGCCTTCTCGATCCAGCGCCGGTTGCAGTTCCGCGGCGTGCAGGTGGTCATCCTGCCGATCCGCGTCTGGGACGCCCCCACGGCCGCCTGATCCACCCCGACCGCACGGAGGACCCATGCTCGCCATCGATCTGAGCGGCCGCCACGCCCTGGTCATGGGCGTCGCCAACCACCGCAGCCTGTCGTGGGCCATCGCCCAGCAGCTCCACCGCGCCGGCGCGGCGCTGTGCCTGACCTACGCCGGCGAGCGGCTGCGCGCCGATGTCGAGGAGCTGGCCGCGCGCCTGCCGGGCACGCTGACGCTCGACTGCGACGTGACCCAGGACCGCACCATCGCCGCGGTGGCGCGGCGGCTGCAGCGCGAGTGGGGCTCGCTCGAGTGCCTCGTGCACGGCGTCGCCTGGGCGCGACGCGAGGACCTCGAGGGCCGCTTCGTCGCCACCTCGCGCGAGGGCTTCCAGGCGGCGCTCGACGTGAGCGCCTATTCGCTGCTCAACGTCACGCACCACCTGCTGCCGTTGCTCGAGCGCAACGGCGCCGGCATTGTCACGCTCTCCTACCTCGCCGCCGAGCGGGCGGTGCCCAACTACAACGTCATGGGCAGCGCCAAGGCCGTGCTCGAGCAGAGCGTACGCCAGCTCGCCTGGGAGCTGGGCGCGAAGGACATCCGCGTGAACGCCATCTCGGCCGGCCCGGTGAGCACGCTGGCGGCGCGCGGCATCCACGGCTTCACCGGCATGCTGCGCCACCACGCCGAGAAGGCGCCGCTGCGCCGCAACGTGACGCGCGAGGAGATCGGCTCGGCCGGGCTGTTCCTGCTCTCCGACCTGGCCAGCGGCATCACCGGCGAGACGCTGTACGTGGACGCCGGCTACCACGTGATGGGGCTGTAGCGACCCAAGCGAACGGCCGGCTTCGCGGGAGGCCGGCCGTCGTCGTCGTCGCGCGCCGCTACAGCTTCAGCAGCACCGTCACCAGGACCTGCGCCAGCAGGATCTTGGCGATCATCGAGGCCGGGTAGACGCTCGCGTACCACTGGTTCGGCATGTCGTTGCGGCTGTGCTGCGTCGCGAAGGCCAGGCAGGCCGGCTGCGTCTGCATGCCCGAGACGATGCCCATCACCGCCGACATCGGCAGCTTGAGGAAGCGGTAGCCCGCGAGGATGCCGCCCACCGCCACCA
Source organism: uncultured bacterium (assembly GCA_964398895.1). Classification (GTDB taxonomy): domain Bacteria; phylum Eisenbacteria; class RBG-16-71-46; order RBG-16-71-46; family RBG-16-71-46; genus JANXPZ01. Next base: position 3,115 of record CAYNPF010000169.1, on the reverse strand, counting down.
TCGCCGTCACCACCGCGCCGGTGGCGATCACCAGCCCGCCGCCCGAGGCGAACGTACTGGCCAGCCCCTGCCCGGCGCGCGTGCCGATACCGGCGAGGAACAGCACCAGGCCGAGCTGGCGCATCACCAGGTTCGCCTCGAACGGCAACCCCCAGGTGATCGGGCCGGTCCGCTCGAGCCGACCCAGCACCAGCGCCACGATCAGCGGCCCGCCGGCGAAGCCGAGCTTGAAGGTCATGCCGTTGGGCAGCGGCAGCGGGACCATGCCGAGCAGCACGCCCAGCACGATGCCCAGCGAGAGCGAGAGGAAGTCCGTCTCGGACAGGGCGCGGATCGAGTCGCCGAGGTACTTCGAGACCCGCTCCAGTTCGCCCGCCGGCGCCACCACGCGCACGCGGTCGCCCAGCTCGAGCACGGTGTCGTGCGTGGGCACGAAGTCCGCGTCGCCGCGCCGCACCCGGGTGATGGTGGCGTGGAAGCGCTCGAGCCCCGACTGCGCCACCGTGCGGCCCACCACCTCGTGACTGGAGACGAAGATGCGCCGGTAGCTGATGCCCGCCTCCTGCGGCGCCGGCAGGTGCTCCGCGCAGGCCTCGCCGAACAGCATGCGCGCGCGCTCCAGCGCGGCGGCGCCGCCCACCGCCACCACCAGGTCGCCCTGCGCCAGCTTCGTCTCGGGCACCGCCACCTCCGAGGCCTCGACGTGCTGGACACGGCTGAGCGCGAAGCCCGGCTCGACCAGCATGGCCAGCGCCTCCTGCACGGTCAGCCCGAACAGGCCGGGATTGGTGACGCGGAAGGTGCGCGACAGGATGGCGTCGGCGCCGGCCGCCTTGCGCCGGTCGGCCTCCTCGCGCGTGAAATCAATGCGGAACACGCGGGTGAAGAAGGCGAAGGCCAGGATCACGCCCAGCACGCCGAACGGGTAGGCCAGGCCGTAGGCCACGACCGGGCGGGCCAGTTCGGCTTCGGCCCCGGCCTGTCCGGCGGTGAGCTGCTTGAGCGTCTCCACCGTGGTCGCCAGCGCCGGAGTGTTGGTCAGCGCGCCGCAGAACACACCGGCGATCTCCGCCCCCGGCAGGCGCGTCAGCCGCCCCACCAAGACCGCGACCGCCGCCGCCAGCACCAGCAGCCCCACCGCCACCAGGTTGAGCCGCAGCCCGCGCCGGTTGAAGGAGGCGAAGAAGCCGGGGCCCGACTGGAGTCCGACGGCGTAGACGAAGAGCACCAGGCCCACCACGTGGATGTACTCGGGCAGGGCCAGCGAGGCGCTCACCGCGCCGAAGGCCAGGCCGACGAACAGCACGGCGGCCACGCCGAGGCTGAAGCCGAAGATGCGCGCGCTGCCCACCAGGTAGCCGAGGCCGATGACGCTGAACAGGAGCAGCAGCGGGTTGGCGGCGAGCAGCGGGACGATGGTGCTCATGGCAGACGGGGTCCGTTCGTTCGGGGGATGGAGATCGAGGGGATGGCAGCGGGGTGCGACATGGGCAACGCAGTATAGGGGAAGGCCGCCGCCGACACGAAACGGGCGGCGGGGTCGTCCCCCGCCGCCCGTGCGAAGCGGACTCTACTTGGCCAGCCGGGCCGCTTCCTTCATCAGGTGCGAGCCGATGACGTTGCGCTGGATCTGGTTGGTGCCCTCGTAGATCTGGGTGATCTTGGCGTCGCGCATCATCTTCTCGACCGGGTACTCGGTCATGTAACCGTAGCCGCCCAGGAGCTGCACCGCGTCGGTGGTGACCTTCATCGCGGTGTCGGAGGCGAAGACCTTGCACATCGCCGAGAGGTGGCCGATGTCCTTCGTGTCGCCCTTGTCAATGCGGTCGGCCAGCCCGTAGATGAGCGCGCGCGAGGCCTCGATCTGCGTGGCCATGTCGGCCAGCATCCACTGCACGCCCTGGAACGAGACCACCGGCTTGCCGAACTGCTGGCGCTGGTGCACGTACTTCAGCGTCTCGTCCATCGCCCCCTCGGCGATGCCCAGCGCCTGGGCGGCCACGCCCGGGCGCGAGATGTCGAAGGTCTTCATGGCGACGAGGAAACCCATGCCCTCGCGGCTGAGCAGGTTCGCGGCCGGCACCCGCGCGTTGTCGAACACCAGCTCGGCGGTGACGCTGGCGCGGATGCCCATCTTGTGCTCCTTCTTGCCGAAGGAGAAGCCGGGCGTGCCCTTCTCGATGATGAAGCACGAGGCGCCGCGCGCGCCCTTGTCGGGCTGGGTCAGCGCCACCGTGGTGTAGACGTCCGCCTCCTCGCCGTTGGTGATGAACACCTTGGTGCCGTTGAGCACGTACTCGTCGCCGTCGCGCTTCGCCGTGGTGCGGATCGAGCCGGCGTCGGAGCCGGCCATCGGCTCGGTCAGCCCGAAGGCGGCGAGCTTCTCCCCCGCGGCGATCGCCGGCAGGAAGCGCTGCTTCTGCTCGTCGGAGCCGTACAGCAGGATGGGGAACGCGCCCAGGGCCGTGCCGGCGAACGCCAGGGCGATGCCGCCGCAGGCCCGCGACAGTTCCTCGGTGACCAGGCACATGTTGGTGACGCCGAGGCCCTCCTCGACCAGCCCGTCGTAGGCGGTGGGGACGAAGACGCGGAACAGGTCCACCTTCGCCAGCTCCCGGACGATGTCGCGGGGGAAGATGCCCTGCTCGTCGTACTTCGCGCGCACGGGCTTGACCTTCTCCTCGGCGATGGTGCGCGCCAGCTCCTGGATGCTCCGCTGCTCTTCGGTCAGAAGATGTTGCATGAGGCACGTCTCCCCTGCCCGCATCGGGCGCCGTCGCACCCGCGGAGCGCGACGGCGCGACACCGCGAAGCGTCGGGAATCGGACGGCCCGCGGGATCGTCCCGGGGCCGCGAACGCGAGGCGGCACTCTACACCGTTACCACCCGCGCGGTCATCCCCGGATGTGCCGACGGCCACCCCCGCGGGGGTGGCCGTCGCTCGTGCCGGGCGCGGGCCCGTGGCGGATCCGGCTAACGGAGCCGCACCAGCCGCTGCGCGCGCGCGCCCCACGGCGTCGTCAGCCGCACGAAGTACAGCCCCGCGCCCACCTCGCGCGTGCCGCCCCCGTCCCAGCGCACGCTGTGCGTCCCCGCCTCCCGCTCCCCCTCCTCC
>CAYNPF010000168.1:0-5496 GCA_964398895.1 uncultured bacterium | reverse complement strand
ATCGAGTGGCTGCAGAACTCCGCCGCCACCTTCCGGCGCAGCGATGACACGGGCGGGCTGGTGGACGCCCTCAGCACACTGGGGCTGGTCTACAAGAACCTGCGCGAGTGGCGCGAAGCGACCCGGCTGCTCGAGCAGGCGCTGCGCCTCGACGAGCGCGCCGGCCTGTACGCCCGCATGCGCGGTCACTGCCAGAACCTCGGACTCATCCGCTACCGGCTGGGTCACTGGGATCTGGCGGAGGAGGACTTCGGTCAGTCGCTGCGCATCGCGCGCGAGACCGGTCACCAGCAGGGCGAGTCCGCCGCGCTGCTCGCCCTGGGCCTGCTGGCTCGTCGTCGGCGTCGGCTCGGCCAGGCCGAGGAGCTGTACCGCCAGGCGCTCGAGCTGGCGAAGTCGTCCGGGGCCTGGCGCGAGACGCTGCTGGCGCGCGAGTTCCTCGGCGAGCTGGCCCTCGATCGCGGTGATGCGACGGCGGCGCTGGGCCTGCTGGAGCCGGCGCTCGAGGAGGCGCGACGCCAGGCGCCGCAGGGCGACCTGGTGGCCGAACTGGAGACGCGGCTGGGGCTCGCGCTGCTCGCGGCCGGTCGCGCGAGCGAGGCCCCGGCCCACCTGGCGCAGGGGGCCGCGCTGGCCGGTCGGCTGAATGACCGCATCGAGGAGTCCATCGCCGAGCGGGCGCTGGCGCAGTTGGACGCGGCGCGCGGCGAGGCGGCGGGCATGGAGGCCAGGCTGCTCTCGGCGTCGCAGGCCTTCGAGGCGCTGGGGGAGACCTACGAGCTGGCGGTCACGCTGGCGGCCTGGGGCGAGTTCCTGATGCTGCTGCCCGCCAGCCTGCGGCTGCGCCTTCCGCTCGAGGCGCCATCCGACTCGGCGCGGCGCGCGGCCCTGCTGTTCCGCCAGCTCGGCGTGACCTCGCTGGCGGCGGAGTCGCTGCTCACCCTGGCGCGGCTCGAGGCCGAGCGCGAGCACTACGACCAGGCGCTGGCCGTGCTCGAGCAGGCCGAGTCGTGGCTGCAGGAGGCCGGTACGCCGGCGGGGGATCGTGCCGACGACCTGCGCCGCGAGATCGAGCGCCAGTACGTCGCCGTCTCGCTGTCCACCAGCAACGAGTTCCGCGCCCTCGAGGAGGCCAACCGCCTGTTCCGCGAGACGTCGGACATGGACGGGCTGCTGGCGCAGACGGTCAAGCTCGCGGTGGAGAACGCCGGCGGCGATCGCGGCTTCGTCGCCTTCTCGAGCGGCGGCGTGCGCCTCGACGTGGTCGCCCAGCACGGCCTGGGCCGCGAGCGGGCGCGCCGTGTGCTGCGAGTGCTCGAGGAGGCCGTGGGCGGCCGCCTGGTCGAGCACGGCCCGATCTTCTCCAGCCGCGTCGCCGCCGATCCGCGCTTCAGCACCGCGGTGGCCGACGCGCTCGAGGGCGTCGGCTCGCTGGTGTGTGTGCCGCTCAACTTCCCCTCGCAGTCGGTGGGGCTGGTGTTCGTGGACCGGCTCAACGACAACCTGCTCGGTCCCTTCAAGCAGCGCGACGTCAACCTGCTGGCGGTGCTGGCGAACAGCGCCGCGGTGGCGATCGTCGAGGCGCAGCGCTCGCTGCTGCTGGCGGAGAACCGCGAGCTGCGCGACAAGCTGAAGCCCAGCGCGGGCACCGAGCGCGTGGTCACCGCCTCGCGCGAGATGAAGGGCATCCTCACCCTGCTGTCGAAGGTGGGCGACAGTCCGGCCACCGTGCTGTTCATGGGCGAGACCGGAACCGGCAAGGGCCTGCTCGCCCAGGTCGTGCACGAGACCTCGAACCGGCGCGATCGCCCGTTCGTGCAGGTGAACTGCGCGGCGCTGCCCGAGTCGCTGCTGGAGAGCGAGCTGTTCGGCTACGTGCACGGCGCCTTCACCGGCGCGGTGCGCGACAAGCAGGGGCTGTTCGAGGAGGCCACCGGCGGCACCATCTTCCTCGACGAGATCGAGAAGGTGCCCGAGTCGGTGCAGGCGAAGCTGCTGCACGTGCTCGACCGCGGCGAGATCCGCCCGGTGGGCGCGACCCGCAGCAAGCGCGTGGACGCGCGGGTGATCTGCGCCACCGGCGTGGACCTGCGGCAGCGCATCCGCGAGGGTCGCTTCCTCGAGGACCTGTACTACCGGCTCAACGACATCACCGTGCGGGTGCCGGCGCTGCGCGAGCGCCGCGAGGACATCCCGGTCCTGGCCCAGCACTTCCTCGACGTCTTCTCGCGTCAGATGGAGAAGAGGGTCCGCGGCTTCGCTCCCGAGGTGACGCGGATGATGCTCGACCACGAGTGGCGCGGCAACGTGCGCGAGCTGGAGAAGACGGTGAAGCGCATGGTGGTCCTCGCCGACGAGGGCGCGCTGCTCGGTCCCGAGCTGCTGCCGCCCGAGCTGCGGGAGGCCTCGTCGTCGGCGGCCGGGCCCGTCCCGAACGGCGGCGGCCGGAGCCTGCGCTCCAGCGTGTCCGACCTCGAGCGGCGCATGATCCAGGACGCCCTCGAGCGCAACCGCTGGAACAAGGCCAAGGTCGCGCGCGAGTTGGGCCTCAGCTATCCCACGCTGCTCGCCCGGATCAAGACGCTGCAGTTGGAGCGCCGCCGCTCCTGAGGCGCGCCCCGCAGCTCGCCCGGCTTCCCCGATCGCGTCCCGATCCCCATTCGCTTTCCAGACTGACCATCAAGCGATTTGATAGCCGGCGCCTTGTCCGTCAAGCTCTTGGCGCGACGCGGCCGCGATCATAAAGGTCCTTTCCATCTTCGCGGCTCGTCGCCCCGGGCGCCTCGCTCGTGACCTGGAAGGACGCGATCGTCCTAGCGCATGTGCGGCAATGTCTTCGAGGTTCGGACATGGAATTGTCATGGACTGGCACGACGCGTGCTGAGACTGCGTCCTCGGAGGGGGGGGACCTCCACAGTAGTCCGGAGACTCTTTCCGGACGGGTTTCTGAGCTAGGCGGCACCGCAGAGGATCCGGTCGAGGGTACGAGCCCCAGTCACTGGACAACGCACCGTCCTCTGCGACCGCCTAGCTTGGATCAAGAACCGATCATCCACCCGGAACGCGTGGGGCCTGCAGCCGAGCAGGCGAGCACACCCGGTCTCTGCATCCTCAGCACGCAGACGCCACACGCTCCGGGTTCTCCGTATCCGGTGTTTCGGACACCAGTCGCGAGGTTCACGTCGCCGGTAAGGGGGGATGTCCCGGCGAATCGGAACTTCGTCGGCTGGTGTCCCTCTTTGTGCAGTCGGTGTGGCGCGGGGTTCACAGTTGCGTCACGACCGCACTCCCGGGACATCCTCCCGCCGCGGTCTTCTCGTCATCGCCTCGGGTGATCCCTTGCGCGGCAATGGGTTGGCCGATCGTTCGTCTTTCGGCCCGGGAGGTCGTGCCGTGGCATGGCCGTTGCCGTATCCTGACCAAGCGATTCACGGATTCGCCACACGCCGATGCTGCCCGATCCGGAGGAAGACCATGAGGAAGCTGCTCGTTCTGCTCGCCCTGCTCGCCATTGTCCTGGCGGGATGCGGCGATGACGAATCCACCCGTCCCCCCGTGCCGCCCGCGGCTCCGCGCGGCCTGTTCAGTATCACCGGCGACGGCGGCGTGACTCTGGCCTGGATGGCCAACACCGAGTCGGACGTGGTTGGCTACCGCATCTACCAGGCGCCCTGCGCCGGTGGCGGGGACTGTCCCTACAAGCGGATCGGCACCGTCACGGCGCCCGCGGGCGAGCAGTACGTGCGCTACGTGGTCACCGGCCTGGCCAACGGCGAGACGGCCTTCTTCGCCGTCTCGGCGGTGGACCGCGACGGTCTCGAGAGCGAATTGAGCTACAACGACATCTTCGACACGCCGCGACCGGCGGGCACCGGGTTGGTGCTGTACAACTACCTCGGCTACGGCAGCCACGTCGGCTACGACTTCTCGGCGTTCGGACGCACCGACGCGCCCGATCCGCCCACCGACATCTTCTACGGCTACCGGGTGGACAGCACCGGCTTCGTCTACCAGCAGATCTTCGTGCCCGACTTCGGGACCAACCTCCAGGACGCCGGCTACGCCACTTCGCTGGATGCCGTGGACTTCGCCAGCACGTCGGGCTGGTCGCCGAGCGGGACGGTCGAGGCGGTGGTCGGTCACAACTACGTGGTGTGGACGCGCGACAACCATTACGCCAAGTTCCGCGTCACCGCGGTCAGCCCGACCGCGGTCACGCTCGACTGGGCCTACCAGACCGACCCGGGCAACCAGGAGCTGGCGGTGACCCCGCCGAAGGATGACGGGACCGACCCGCGGCGGCCGGTGGTGTGGCTGGCGCGGTAGGGGTGAAATTGCTGGAGCAGGAGTGGATCGATCCGGGTAGTCAGGAGAGCGGACGCAGGATATGAGCGGGAGCCCCGGAGCTGTCGCCGACCGGCGGACGGCTGGAGCCGGGGCCTCGAGGAGGAGCGAGGACATGTTCCGTGCACGGTGGTGGTGGAGGGCGCTCACGATCGGGCTCGTCGCCGGCCCGGTGCTGCTCGCGGGTGGCGCCGCGGCGGCCGCGGCCCGGCCGATGAGCGTGGACATCTGGACCGACCGCGGCAAGGACGCCATCTACGAGCCCAACGACCCGATCGAGATCAAGGTGCGCGCCTCGGACGACGCCTACCTGCTGGTCTACGACATCGACTCCGAGGGTGCGGTGCGCGTGCTCTACCCCTACGCCGGCAGCACCGGCTACATCGCCGGTGGGCACACCTACCACGTGCCGCCGACGGGCTCGGGGCTGCAGCTCGTCGTGCAGGGGCCGACCGGCCAGGGTTTCATCGTCGCCATCGTGTCGCGCGAGCCCTTCAACCCGCTGCCCCGCTACCTGCGACCCTACGATCCGCAGGCCGACAACGCCGGCTACGTGGGCGAGGACGAGGACGACGACGACGCGGACGTGACCGCCGACGGCCGCATCTCGGGCGATCCGTTCGTCGCCATGGAGCACATCCGGCGCAAGGTGCTCTACCGGAGCGACGACACCGAGGCGTTCGGCACCGCCTACGCGGCCTACTACATCCACGAGGCCGTGCGCTATCCCCGCTACCTCTGCAACGACTGCCACCGGCCCGGCCAGTGGGCGTGGTGGGACGGCTGGGATCCCTACTACGCCTCGTGCACGGCCTTCGACTTCCGCGTCTACTGGGGCTGGAGCTGGGGGCCGCGCTACTGGTTCGGCACCGTTCCCTACTTCTGCTACGTGCCGCGCTGCTACCCCTGCGCGCCTTACGACCGGCCCTACTACACGTCGTGGGGCGGCGGGCGCCAGTGGCGTGGTCTGTGGGGCGGGCCGCTGGTCCGCTACAAGAGCCCGCCGCCGCGCGACTACCATCCGCCGGCCAGCCCGCGCTGGTCCACCTGGCAGGGCGAGAAGCCGCTGCCGCCGGGGTTCATGCACTCCGAGAAGATCCGCGGCGGTGACGGCCGCGAAGTCCGCGTGCCGGTCGGTGCCAACCGTCCGTG
>CAYNPF010000167.1:0-5515 GCA_964398895.1 uncultured bacterium | reverse complement strand
TGCCGGCGCGGCGCAGGCTCTGGATGATGCGGCCCGGCAGCGAACCGATGTAGGTGCGACGGTGCCCGCGGATCTCGGCCTCGTCGCGCACGCCGCCGAGGGCCACGCGCACGAAGCGCCGCCCCAGCGCCCGCGCGATCGAGCGCCCGAGCGAGGTCTTGCCCACGCCCGGCGGCCCGACCAGGCAGAGGATCGGTCCCTTGTTCCGACCGGTGAGCTTGAGCACGGCCAGGTACTCGACGATGCGCTCCTTCACCTTGCTCAGGCCGAAGTGGTCCTCGTCGAGGATGGTCTCCACTTTCGCCATGTCGGCCTGGTCACGCGACGAGCGGCTCCAGGGCAGGGCCGCCAGCCAGTCGAGGTAGTTGCGCACCACGGTGGCCTCGGGCGACATGAAGCTCATCTTCGAGAGCCGGTCGAGCTCCTTCATCGCCTTGGCCAGCACCTCCCGCGGCATCCGGGCCTTGCGCAACGCCGCACCCAGCTCGTCAATCTCGCTCGCGAACTCGTTCTGGTGGCCGAGTTCCTTGCGGATCGCCTTGAGCTGCTCCTGGAGGTAGAACTCCTTCTGGTTGCGGTGCACCTGCGAGCGCACCTGCCCCTCGATCTTGCGCTCGAGCTTGAGGATCTCCAGCTCCCCCTCGAGGATCTCGCCCAGCAGGCGCAGGCGCTCGGCCGGGCCGGCCGCCTCGAGCAGTTGCTGCTTCTGCGGCACCTTGACCAGCAGGTGGGCCGCCAGGGTGTGGCTGAAGGCCACCGGGTCGGCGACCGCCGCCGCGGTGGTCAGCACCTCGTCGGGGATGCGCCGGTTGAGGTGGACGTACTCGGTGAACCGCCCGAGCACGTGGCGCTGCGCCGCCTCGAGCTCGGGACCGCCGGCCGGAGTCTCGGGTGCCAGCTCCCACTTCACCGTGAAGTAGTCGTTCGCCCACAGGAAGCGGACGGCGCGGCAGCGCGCCAGGCCCTCGACCAGCACGCGCAGGGTCCCGTCGGGCAGGCGGAAGAGCTGGAGGACGCGCACCAGCATGCCGACCGGGTGGAGCTCCTCGTGCGTCGGATCGGCCACCTCGCTGTGGGTCTGCGCGGTCACGAACAGCATGCGGTCCCGCGCCATGGCCTTCTCGATGGCGTTGATGGAGGGCAGCCGGCCCACCAGCAGCGGGATGGTCATGCCCGGGAACACGACGAGGTCGCGCAGCGGCATCATCGGCAACCGCTCGCGCACCGGGAAGCTCTCCTCCCCCCGGGTCACGGTGACGGTGCGCTCCGGCGCCGAGGGCGCCCCGGCGGCGGAACGGGCCGCGGGGACCTTGGCACGGGCGGACGGGCGGCGGGACGGACGTGAGCGGCTGGGCGACACGAGGGCTCCTGTGGGTTGGGGTACCGCGGCGCTTCCCTGCGCGCGCGGGAGTCGGCGCTCCCGCGCCGCGCTCGTGCGCCGGGAGATTACCGCGCACGCCCGGCGGATGCACGCCGGCAACGACGACGCCCGGGTCGGCCGAACCCAGCGGTGGGGCCGCGCCCGGGACGTCCGATGGCCGGGGCTAGGAGGCTTCCTTGCGGCGCTTCTCGCGCTCCCCGCGGTAGGTCAGCAGCGGCGCGGCACTGCTCTGGATGCACTCGCGGGAGATGGTGCAGCCGATGACGTCGGCCCGCGAGGGGATGTCGTACATCACGTCCAGCATGGACTCCTCGATGACCGCCCGCAGGCCGCGTGCCCCGGTGCCCCGCTTGATGGCGAGCTGGGCGATGGCCCGCAGCGCGTCCTCGGTGAAGTCCAGCTTCACCCCCTCCATCTCGAAGAAGCGCTGGTACTGCTTGGTGATCGCGTTCTTGGGCTCGGTGAGGATCGAGACCAGCGCGTCCTCGTCGAGCGACTCCAGCACGCCGACCACCGGCAGGCGGCCGACCAGCTCGGGGATGAGCCCGTAGCGCAGCAGGTCCTCGGGCTCGACCAGCGCCATCATCTCGCCGACGTTGCGGTCCTGCTTGCTGCGGATCTCCGCGCCGAAGCCGAGCACCTTCTGCCCGACGCGACGCTCGACGATCTTGTCCAGCCCGTCGAAGGCCCCGCCGCAGATGAAGAGGATGTCCTTGGTGTTGACCTCGATGTACTTCTGCTGGGGGTGCTTGCGCCCGCCCTGCGGCGGCACGTTGGCGACCGTGCCCTCGAGGATCTTGAGCAGGGCCTGCTGCACGCCCTCGCCCGAGACGTCGCGGGTGATGCTGGGGTTCTCGCTCTTGCGCGAGATCTTGTCGATCTCGTCAATGTAGACGATGCCGTGCTCGGCGTTGACCAGGTTGAAGTCGGCCGACTGCAGCAGCCGCACGAGGATGTTCTCGACGTCCTCGCCGACGTAGCCCGCCTCGGTCAGGCAGGTGGCGTCCACGATGGCGAACGGGACCTTGAGGAAGCGGGCCAGGGTGCGGGCGAGCAGCGTCTTGCCCACGCCGGTGGGGCCGATCAGCAGGATGTTCGACTTCTCCAGCTCGATGTCCCCGTGCTGCGCCGGCGAGTAGATGCGCTTGTAGTGGTTGTAGACCGCCACGGCCAGGGTCTTCTTGGCCTGGTGCTGGCTCACCACGTACTCGTCGAGGATCTTCTTGATCTCGACGGGCTTCGGCAGCTGCCCGGCCTGCGCCGGCTGTTCGCGCTCGAGCTCCCCCTCGAGGATGTCGTTGCAGAGCTTGACGCACTCGCTGCAGATGTAGACCGACGGCCCGGAGACGAGGCGGGCGACCTCGTCCTGGCCGCGCCCGCAGAACGAGCAGCGGATGGGATGGGGAGTGGCGATCCGTTTCTTCATCGGGACCCCGGTTTCCTAGCGACGCTTCTCGATGATCTCGTCGATCAGCCCGTACTCCTTCGACTCCTCGGGCGACATGAAGTTGTTGCGGTCGGTGTCCTTCGCGATCTGCTCGATGGACCGGCCGGTGTGCTTGGCGAGGATCACGTTGAGCTGGTCGCGCATCTTGACCATCTCCCGCGTGTAGATCTCGATGTCGGTGGTCTGCCCCTGGGTGCCGCCCAGCGGCTGGTGGATCATGATCCGGGCGTTGGGCAGCGCCGAGCGCTTGCCCTTCGCCCCCGCCGCCAGCAGCACCGCGGCCATGCTCGAGGCCTGGCCCATGCACAGCGTGGCCACCGCCGGCTTCACGAACTGCATGGTGTCGTAGATGGCGAGCCCGGCCGAGACGTAGCCGCCCGGACTGTGGATGTACAGGTTGATGTCGCGGTCCGGGTCCTCGCCCTCGAGGAAGATCATCTGGGCGATCACCAGGTTGGCGATCGTGTCGTCAATCGGCGTACCGATGAAGATGATGCGGTCCTTCAGCAGCCGCGAGAAGATGTCGTAGGCACGCTCGCCGCGTCCCGTCTGTTCCACCACGATGGGAACCAGTCCCATGAGCCCCCGTCCTCCCTGTTCCGTACCGGCTCAGTGGCCGGCCGGCACGATGAGCGGCGGCGTACCCGCCGGCTCTTCCGTGACCGCGGCCCTGGCGATCAGCAGGTCCAGCGCCTTGCGCTCGCGCAGCGAATCGCGCAGCGCCTCGCGGCGCTCGGCGGACTGGTAACGGGCCCGCACCCGGGCCGCCTGCTTCGGCTCCGCCTGCGCCATGCGCTGGATCTCCGCCGCCACCTCCTCGTCACTCGCCTCGATCTTCTCCTGCCGGGCCACCGCGTCGAGCAGCACCTCGCGCTTCAGCGACTGCTCCACCCCCGGACGATACCGCTCTTCGAGCTGCCGCCGCAGGTCGTCCGCCACTTCGCGGCCACCCGTGGCCTCCGCGATCACCCGCTCGAGCGTGCGCTGCGTCAGCGTCGCCGGCAGCTCGAGGGGATTGCGGCGGACCAGCTCGGTGGAAACCGCCGCGTCCATCTCGCGCTGCACCCGCACCCGCTCCTCCCCTTCGAGGTTCAGACGCACGCGGGAACGCAGCTCCTCGAGCGAGTCCAGCCCGAAGACCTCACGCGCCAGGTTATCGTCCAGTTCGCGCAGCTTCTTCGCCTGGATTTTCCGGACCGTCACCAGGTAGCGGGCGGTCTTGCCGGCCAGCTCCGGGGCGGCCGGATAGTCGTCGGGATAGCGGATCTCGACGGTCCGCTCCTGACCCGCCTCCGCGCCCAGCAGACCGTTCTCGAGGTCGGGCGCCACGCCCGGGGCCCCCAGCTCGATGCGCCGGTTCTTGGCCCGGGTGCCGCCCATCCGACGCCCGTTGGCGTCGAGCCGGACCGAGTCGAGCAGGATGACGTCGCCGCGCTCGGCCGGGCGGGCCAGGTCGTCGAACACCGCCGAGTCCTCGCGGAGCTGCTGCAGCACCGCGTCCACGCCGGCGTCGTCCACCGCGTGGGCGTGGCGGTGGACCGGGAGGCCCAGGTAGTCCTTCGCCTCCACTTCGGGACGCACCTCGATCACCGCCTCGAAGCGCAGCGGCTGACCGGGCGTGAAGCTCAGGTTGCGCACGACCGGGGTGACGACGGGCACGAGCTTCGCCTGCTCGATCGCCTCACCGGTGATGTGGGGAACGAAGTCCTCGAGGAACTCCCGCTCCACCGCATCGGCGAACTGCTGCCGCACCATCTCGAGCGGCACCCGCCCCTTGCGGAATCCGGGCAGGCTCGCCCGGCGCTGCAACTGGCGGGCGACCTCCTCCAACCGGCGGTCCACTTCCTCCGCCGGCACCTCGATGTCCAGCGTGTGCTGCCAGGTACCCGTCGAACGTACCGAGAGGTTCATGCGTGGAATCTCACTCCATGGCGTGATGGAACGATGGGCCGGGGATTCTGCGAGAGGGGGGATTCGAACCCCCACGAGTTTCCCCACCGGATCCTAAGTCCGGCGCGTCTGCCAGTTCCGCCACTCTCGCGTGGGAACTCGGGGGGAGCCGAAGGCCCGGCATCCGGGCGTCCTCCCCCGTCCGAACCACCGGGGCAGGTAGCACCCGCAGTCTAGAGGTATGGGGCCGAAACGGCAAAGCGGCGGCCCCGGCACTGCCGGGGCCGCCCGGAACCGCTCAGAAAGCCACGGTCAGGCCCGCCACGACCCGGTCGTCGTAGGAGGCCGGCTGGTCGTTGCGCGACAGCGAGCGGCGCAGGAGCGCGACGTCCAGTTGCAGCGGATCGAGCCGCCAGCCGAAGCCGAGCGAGTACAGGCCGGCGCGCGGCTCGGGCACGCCGTTCTGCTGCTGCTGGCCGACCCCGCAGCGCACGGTCAGCGGCTGGTCCGGCTCCGCGTACTCGAGGCCGAGTCCCCAGCTCAACGCCCGCCCCTCGGTCAGGCCGAAGCCGTCCCACTCGCGGGCGGTGCTGCCGCCCGCCGAGGCGATGACCCGCAGCACCTTGCTCACGCCGATGCGGGCGGACAGGCCACCCTCCAGCCCGGCGTCGCGGGTGGCGGAGACGCTGTTCGGCCCCTCGTCGCCGATGACCTGGCGTCCCCCGACCTCGAGCGCGGGCAGGTAGCGCAGCGCCACGCCCACCAGCACCCGCTCGCCCGCCGGGACGATCGCGCCG
>CAYNPF010000166.1:0-5543 GCA_964398895.1 uncultured bacterium | reverse complement strand
CCACTGCACGCACCTGATGAACGTGGCCGTCTCGCTCCTCGTGCCGGCCGCCCTGCTGCTCGGCGCCGCCGCGGTCGGCCTGCTCTGGCTCTGGCTGCGATGAGCCCCCGTCCCTCCTTTCCGGAGATGTCCATGATCCGCGCGCGCCGACTCGCCCCGCTCCTCGCCCTCGTGCTGTCGCTCGTCCTCGCCGTCCCCGTCCTTGCCGACGCGGTGCTGGAGGTCGCGGGGCCGAAGGGCGTGCGCAGCTTCACCCTCGCCGAGCTGAAGAAGCTGCGGTCCACGACCGGGCTGGCCGGCACGCTGACCAGCGCCGGCCGGATCGCGCGGCCGACACGCTTCCGCGGCGTGGCGCTGGCCGACGTGCTGGCGGCGGCGGGCGGAATGGACGCGGCGCACGATGTCGCGGTCGCCGCGGCCGACGGCTACCGGGTGACCTTCACGCCCGCCCAGGTGGCCGCCGGCGACTTCACCGCCTTCGATCCGGTCCGTGGCGACACGCTCGCCGTCCACGAGCCGCTCACCCTGCTGCTCGCCTGGGAGCACGAGGGTCGGGCCCTCGATCCGGCCGACGACGGGCCGCTGCGCCTGGTGGTGGTGACGCCGAGGGGCGGGGCGCTGGTGGACGCGCACCTGTCGGTGAAGAACGCGGCGAAGATCACGCTGGTGGCCGGCAGCCGCGCCTGGCGGCTGGAGCTCGAGGGCGCGCATCCCGAGGCGATGGACCAGGCCACCTTCGAGTCGGGCGCCGCACCCAACTGCCATGGTGTCACCTGGAAGGACGCGCAGGGCCGGTCCTGGACCGGCATCCCGCTGTGGCTGCTGGTGGGCCGCGTGGACGACGATCTCCGTCACGGTGCCGGTGCCTACGCCGACAGCCTGGCCGCGGGTTCCACGGTGGAACTGGCCGGCGCCGGCGGTCAGCGGGTGAGCCTCCCCGGCGAGCGCGTGGCGCGCAACGACCGCATCCTGCTGGCGCACCGGCTCGATGGCGCGCCGCTGCCCGCCGCGTCGTTCCCGCTGCGCCTGGTGGGGGCGGACCTGCAGCCGGGCGAGGAGCTGGACGGGGTCGTGCGCCTGACGGTGCGCCCGCGCGCCGCGCGGTCCGGGAGCGTGCCGGCGCGATGAGCGAGCTGGGCAAGATCGCCTCCGGCCAGTTCGAGCGCGTGATCGCGCCGCGCCTGGGGGCGAAGCGCGAGGAGGTGGTGGTCGGACCGCGCGCCGGGCAGGACGCGGCCGTCGTGCGGCTCGGTGGCGGGCGGGTGATGGCGGTGACCACCGATCCGCTCTCGGTCGTTCCGGCGCTGGGCTTCGAGACCTCGGCGCGCCTGTCCTGCCACCTGATCGCCTCGGACCTGTGGACCGCGGGAGTGGCGCCGGCGTGGGCCTCGGTCACCTTCAACCTGCCGCCGCAGATGAGCGACGCCGAGTTCGAGGAGTACTGGCGCGGCATGAGCGACGAATGGGCGAGGCTGGGCGTGGCGGTGGTCACCGGGCACACCGGCCGCTACCCGGGCTGCGACTACTCCATCGTCGGCGCCGGCACGCTCATGGGGGTCGGCGACGAGGCGGACTACCTCACCCCGGCGATGGCCGCGCCCGGGGACCGCGTGATCGTGACCAAGGGCTGCGCCGTCGAGGCGACGGCGGTGGCGGCGTGGCTGTTCCCCCGGCGGCTGGGCGAGCGGCTCGATGCCGCCGGCCTGGCGCGCGCGCGGGCGCTGCTCCCGCAGGTCAGCGTGGTCGCCGATTGCCGGGCGGTGCTGCGGGTCGGGGTGCACGAGCGCGGCGTGACGGCGCTGCACGACGCCACCGAGGGCGGCGTGCTGGGCGGGCTGCTCGAACTGGCGCGGGCCTGCGGCCACGATCTCGCGGTCGAGCGCGCGCGCATCCCGCTCTCGCCCGAGGCGCGCGCCGCCTGCGCGGTGTTCGACACCGATCCGTACTGGACGCTGTCGGAGGGCGCGCTCGTTGCCACCGCCCGGCCCGATCGTGCCGCCGCGGTGTGCGAGGCCCTTGCCGCCGCCGACATCCCGGCGGCCGAGGTGGGCGAGGTCGTGCCGGGCCGCGGGGTGCTGCGGCTGGCGGAGCCGGATGGCACCACTTCGGTCTTCGCCGAGCCGCTCGCCGATCCCTACTGGCCCGCCTACGCGCGCGCCGTCGCCGAGGGCTGGGAGTAGGCGGACGGCACGGACGACGCGGGCCCCGACGGCTGCGGGCGGCCGCCGGCCGGGGTTCCGGTTGCACGCGGGGCGAATCCCGGGGCGGGTCCGGCGTATCCAAGACATCCTCCGGATGTACTCGATCACCCGAACCGACGGCGGGTCGCGCTCCGGCGCGGCCGGCCTGCCCCAGGAGGACGTCATGGCAGCGAAGAAGACCCGCGGGAACCGGCAGTTGCTCGATCTGCTCAACCAGGCGCTGGGCTGGGAGCTGCGCGCCCAGGCGATGTACGCGCACTACGCGGCCTACGTGAAGGGACTCGAGTCGCTCACCCTGGCGAAGCACTTCGAGGCGGAGGCGGCGGAGTCGGTCACGCACGCCGGCAAGGTGCGCGAGACGATCGCCCGGCTCGGCGGCGAGGCCGTCACCGTCCGCGATCGGGCGCCGATCGTGCACACCGACAGCACGCGCGTCATGCTCGCCGAGGCGCTCAAGACCGAGCGGACCGCAGCGGCGACCTACCGGCGGATCGTGCCGCTGGTGAAGGACGATCCCGTCGCCTTCCACGCGCTCTCGCACGTCTGGATGGACGAGGTGAAGGCGGTGACCGAGGTCGAGACCCTGCTCGGCCGCTGAGGCGGAGCGGAGACGACGGCGGCCGGGCGGGTTCGTCCCGCCCGGCCGTCGTTCTCCCGGACCTAAGGAGCCAGCACGTCCTCGGGCGGGGCGCGCAGCGCGCGGGCCACGGGATCGAGGTCCTGCTCGGGATCGGCCCAGGGCGAACGGCGGAAGAAGAAGTCGAGCCGCGCTCGGGGATCGGCGGCGAACGCCGGGTCCCGCGCCAGCCGCTCGCGGAACTCGCGGGCCAGGGCGGGGTCCTCCTGCATCATCTTCCGCGCCAGCGGTTCGAGCACGTAGTCCTCGCCGTACTCCTTCCTCTCCAGCACGGTGTCGAAGGCGTTCCAGCACAGCAGCCCGTCCGGCGCGCGGGCCTCGAGCAGGTGGACGGCGACCAGCGCGGCGCGCTGGTCGAGCGGCACCCAGACGTCGCCGGGCCGGCAGGTCCGCCAGCGCCGCAGCGGCGTCACGCTGTCCACGGTGAGCGGATGATGCCCCTCGGTGGGCGCGGCGGCGGCGCTCCAGGCGACGACGCGCGCCTGTTCGATGGTGTCCGCCCAGGCCCGGGCGAAGCGGCGCGTGCGGATGCCGTGGAGGCCGAGCAACTCCGGCACCGACCGCCATTCCTGCGGTACCAGGTAGCCGGCCGGCTGGCTCACGGTGACCGACGGCACGAGGTGGTCGTAGCGCGGCAGCACCGTGTCCCACGGCGCGTCGGTGTAGCGGACGACGGGCGCGCCGGCGACGTCGCTGTACGCCCACGCCGGGCGGCGACCGTGGAACTCGACCATCGTCGTCTCGGCGCTGCTGCGGGTGTCGAGCACCACCCGGCGTCGCGCCGGATCCGGCTCGCGCCCGCGCGCGATCACCGTCGCCTCCGCCCGCGCCACCGCGTCGGTCAGCTCGGCCGGCCGGTCGTGCACCTCGGCGAGCAGGGCGGAGACGAGATCGTAGGTGGCGCGCACGCGGGTCTCGTACGGCTCGAGCATGTGCGTTTCGATCAGCACGGCGGGACGGCACTGCAGCGGCGGGTAGCCGATCGAGTAGCGGGGCGGCGCCTCGCCGTCGTCGAGACCGCGGCGCAGGTCGGCGGGGTCGTGCAGCTCGACGTAGGGCGCGGCGAGGTGGCCCATGCGCTCCACCGCGGGGATCACGCGGCCGACGAAGGCGCTGTCCACCCAGCCGGCGACGTCGGGCGGAACCTCGGGGCCGTGGTTCGCGCCCCAGGTCAGGTCGTAGCGGTAGTCGGCGCCGTCGGTGGTGTGGGTGTCCACCAGCAGGTGCGGCCACCAGCGGGTGTAGACGTTCGCCAGGAAGGCGCGCATCTCCACCGCCTCGGCCTTGAGGTAGTCGCGGTTGAGGTTCAGTCCCGTCGGCGTGGTGCGCCAGCCCGTCTCCTCGGGCCCGTTCTGGTTGATGCGGTTGAAGCGTCCGCGCCGTTCGTGCGCGTCGGGCGAGAACACCGGCACCACCAGCAGGATGCAGCGGTCGAGCAGCGCCTGCTGCGGTCCGCCGAGCGCGATGTCCCGCAGCAGCGCCAGCATCGCGTCCTTGCCCTCGATCTCGCCGGCGTGGATGCCGCACTGGACGAGCACGACCGGCCGCCCGCTCTGCCGCGCCAGCTCGGGCGTGAAGGCACGGTCGCGCGCGGCCACGACCAGCAGCAGTTTGCGACCCTGGCCGCTGGTGCCGTAGGACTGCACGCGCAGGTACGGCGAGGCGGTGGCCAGTCGCTCCAGGTAGTCCACCGTCTGCTCGTAGGTGCCGGTCTGCCGGTAGCCGGTGCGTTCGGCGTGCGTCTGCCAGAAGTAGGGTACGTCGGTGGCGGGGCGCATCGCCGCCGGCTCGCGCGGCGGCAGCGTGTCGGCGGTGGCGACGGGGGCCGGCGCGGCCACGCTCGTCGCCGGGGCGCCCGGGGCCGCGCCGGGCGCGGGGGTTCCGGACGCGGATCCGCCCGCGACGGCGAGAGCGACGATCACGGCGATCGGGCCGAACATGCGCGGCAGGATAGCACAACGCCGCGCCCGGCCCGCGCGGTCAACGCACGATGATCAGCTTGCGGGTGGCGGCGAGGCCGCCGCGGGAGAGGCGCACGAGGTAGAGACCGGGGTGCAGGCCGGCGAGGTCGCCGAGTTCCATGCACCGTGCGCCGGGGCCGCGCAGCTCCAGGCTGCGCAGGCGCCGACCGGCGAGGTCCACCAGCTCCAGGCGCGCGGGGCCCGCGTCGGGCAACTCGTACGAGACGCGCACGCGGCCGCGGGCCGGGTTCGGCTCCAGTCCGCACAGGGCGAAGCCCCGAGCCGGGGCGCCGCCGGCGTCCACCAGCGCCGCCGGCATCACGACGAAGTCCGAGTCGCCGACCGCCGCGTGCGCCGGCACGGCCGGGTCGGCGATGCGGATGCGGGCCCGTCGCGTCAGGGGGCCGGTCACGTTCCAGGTCCAGCAGGTGTCGGTCACCGCGCGGGCCAGCGTCTGCCAGGTCGCGCCGCCGTCGCGCGACAGCGCCACGTCCACGGCCAGCACGCCGGGGCCTCGATGCCAGGCGATGGTGCGGCGCGTCCCGGTCAGCCAGAGTTCGCCGCCGCCGGGCGCGATCACGGCGAGGTCGGCGGCGAGCGGGTCGTCGCAGCCGGCGAACAGGATCGAGACCGTGCCGCTGTTGACCTTGTTGGCCACCGCCAGGTCGGCCGTGCCGTCGCCGTCGAAGTCGCCACCGGCCAGGGCCCGGGCGTCGATCTTGCCGCCTGTGGCCACGGTGACGG
>CAYNPF010000165.1:0-5604 GCA_964398895.1 uncultured bacterium | reverse complement strand
GCCAGCGAGAAGCGCACGCGCTCGGGATACGGGCCGAAGGCCGTGCCCGGCAGCACCGCGATCCCCAGTTCGAGCCACTCGCGCACCAGGTCCCAGACCGTGCGGCGCTCGAGCGCCGCGGCCACGTCCACGAAGGCATAGAACGTCCCGGACGGACGCGCCGCCCGCAGCACCGACTGGCCGGCGAGCTGCGCGAGGAACAGGTCGCGCCGCTCGCAGCAGGCCTGGCGCGTGGTCTCGATCACGCGCTGCGGTCCCGTCAGTGCAGCCAGGCCGGCGAGCTGCACCGCGGGAAAGACCCCGCGCGTGGTCAGGGCGGCGAGTTCCGGCCCCAGCGCCGGCCGCAGCGCCGGCGGCGAGACCACGTAGCCCAGCCGCCAGCCGGGCATCGCGTACGAGACCGAGAACGAGAACAACGACACGGTGCGGTTCGCCATTCCGGGCAGCGCGGCGATGCTCACGTGCTCGGCATCGTCGAAGACGAGGTGTTCGTAGGTCTCGTCACTCAACACCCACAGGTCGTGTTCGCACGCCACCGCGGCCACGGCCGCGAGGTGCTCGCGCGACAGCACCGCACCGGTCGGGTTGTTGGGGGTGTTCAGGTGCAGAGCGCGGGTCCACGGCCGCAGATTGGCGCGGAGCCGGGCCGCCAGCGCCTCGGGCGCGAGCGCATCCTCGAGCACGTCGAGGTAGGCCGACACGCCGCGCCAGCGCACGCCCTCGACGAGGCCGAGCACGCCCGGCACGGTCGGCCAGTAGGGCGTGAGCACGAGGATCTCGTCATCCGGCGCCAGCAGGGCTCGCACCGCCATCCCGAGACCGTGCGTCGCGCCGGCGGTGACGACGACGTCCTCGGGGTGACAGGAGATGCCGTTCTCGCGGTCGAGCTTCTCGACCAGCGCCACGCGCAGGGGCAGCACGCCGCCCGGCGGCGGATAGTGTGTCTCGCCCGCCTGCAGCGCCGCGGTCAGCGCTTCGAGAACGTGCGGGGGCGTGGGGAAGTCGGTCTCGTCACGCTCGAGGTGGAGGACGCGCTGCCCCTCGGCTTCACGGGTCGCCGCCGCCCTCGCCACCTGGGCCGGCTCGTAACCGAAGTGCAGGGACTCCAGGACCGCCGCGAGCCTGGGCATGGGAACCCTCCGGGGAATCGGCTGCGGGGGACGAGCCAATCTAGTCCGGGCCGTGCGCGGCTCGCAACCCCGGCGAGCGCCCGGGGGGAAGGCCGCCGGGGCCCCTGCCGGAGAGCCGGTAAGCTCCGGCGCGGCATGGCCCTTGCCTTTCCTGGGCGTCCGCCTCACCCAACGCATCCAGGAGGGATCCTGCCGTGTCCAAGTTCGACCTGCGCGACATCTCGGACCGCCTGACCAATTCTCGGGATACCGAAGCCCTCGTCTACGAGTTCCTGGGCTATCTGCAAGCCGTGCATCCGGATTGGCGCGCATCCCTGGCGTTCTACGAGGTCAGCCACGACTCGCTGGTGAGCGTCTACCAGCGGGCCGGACAGCGCCTGGTGCGCCGGGACGTGGACATGCCCGTGGACGAGCTCCCGCCCCGACTCGTGCGAAAGTTCTTCCACCCCAGTGCATTTTTCAATCCCGACAGCCGTCGCTCCCTGCTCACCCACGTCTTCGGCGCCTCGCCGGCCTACCAGCCCGACCCCATCGAGGCCCCCGGGCTGGCCGCACTGACCGCGGCCCCGTCGTGGCAGGCCTGCGTCTGCATGCCCCTGGCCGACGCCGAGGACATCCTCGCCCTGCTGACCATCGTCAGCGAGCGGCGCGGCGCCTTCGGCGGCCGGGCGGTCGCCGATCTCATCCCGGTCAAGAGCATGGCCGCGCTGGCGCTGGCGCAGCATCTCCACCGCGCCGGGCGCGAGCGCTCGTCGGCGCCGGGCGCGATGGCGGCGGCGGCGGAGTTCCAGGACCGCATCCGCCGGCTCGACGCGCACAGCCAGGAACTCGAGGAGGAAAACCGCTCGAAGGCCGAGCAGCTCGAGGCGCTGACGCTGGAGATCGAGCAGCTCGACAAGAGCTCGACCCAGTACCAGCAGGAGCTCGAGCGGGTGAAGGTGCAGCTCTATGCGCTCGAGGAGCAGTCGGCCGCGGCCACCCAGCACCTGACCACCGCCTACTCCGAGCTGACCTCCACGCAGACGCGGGCCACCGAACTGCAACGCACGGTCGGCTTCATGAAGGACGTCTTCCAGGTCCTCACCCAGGAGCACGACCAGGCCGCCCTGCCCACCACGCTGGTGCAGTGGATGTGCGAGCACTTCCAGATCGAGCGCTGCAGCCTGATGCTGCTCGACTCGCCGAAGGAGACACTCTCCATCGCCGCGCAGCAGGGCATTGATCCGGCGGTCGCCGGCAAGGTGAAGGTGCGCGTCGGCCAGGGCATCTCCGGCTGGGTGGCGCGCAACCGCAAGCCGCTGTTCGTGCGCGTGCGCGAGGACGGCGACGGACCCATGCACACCGACCAGGACGCCTACAACTCCGACTCCTTCATCTGCGTGCCGCTCACCTACAAGGACCGGACCTGCGGCGTACTGAACCTGAGCAACAAGCGCGACGGCGAGGTCTTCGACGAGTTCGACCTCGACCGCGCGGTGCTGGTCGGCTCGATCATCGCGATGACGCTCGGCAGCCAGGAGATGGTGCGCCGCGCGGCCAACGCCACCTGGGCCTGACCCGACCGGCGGCGCCGCGCGGTCGGCTCCTCGGGCAAGACGACGGCCCGGCACCTTCCTGGTGCCGGGCCGCGTCGTTCGGGACGGCCGATGTGGGCGTGGAGTCCCTTCTCTGGGCTAGAGTGGTTTCCGCCCCGCGATCACCACGGCTTCCAGCTTGCTCAGCTCGACGCTGCCGTTGAGCGCATCCCCGCTCTCCGGGCCGCGCCCCGAGCTGGTCACGCTGATCCGCATCCGCTGCTGCACGAACAGGTCGGCGAGGCGGCGATTGCCGCTCACCGTGACGCTCGTCGTGTCGGTCCGGCCCGGACTCAGCGTCACGACCTGCTGCAGCACCGGCCCGGTGGCGAGCGGATGGGTGTCGCCGTCGCTGGCGTAGAGCCGCAGCGTGTCCACGCCGGCGCCCGTCGAGTCGCGGGTGATCACCGACATGGTGAGCTCGACGTCCTCGACCTCGGCCACGCCGCTCAGGCCGTTGACGAGGTTCACGGTCTCGTCGTCCACCAGCGCCTGCTCGCCGGTGACCAGCCCGCCCGGCATCGCCGGGATGGGGCCGAACGAGGCCGAACGCATGCCGGGATCCAGGTAGCTGAGCACGTCCACCCGGAGCACGAGGTTGTGATCGCCGCAGCCGACGAGAGCGAGCGCCGCCGCGGCAGCGAGGATGATGGCACGCTTGCGCATGGCGCCTCCTATCGGTAGAAGGCGAGCCCGGCCCCGAGCTCGAGGCCGCGTTCGCGGGTGAGGTTGCGACAGTGGGTGGCCACGGCCAGGTCCAGGCCGACGGGACCGAGCCGCACGCCCGCGCCGCCGGTGTACTGGACGGTCTGCTCGGGATCGAGGTAGGCACCGGCGCGCAGCGCGAGCATCCGCGCGATCCACGCCTCGCCGCCCACGTGCCCGGTGGTCGAGTTGACGCCGCGCACGACATCGCCGGCCAGCACCAGGCGGCCGACGTGCAGCGCCACGTTGGCGATACCGGTGGTCGGCACGGTGCTGCTCACCTTCTTGTCCTCGGTGAGCGTCTCCTGCACGTAGTCGCCGGTCTCCGGATCGTCGTAGCCGATGCTCTCGCGCACGCGCCAGTCGTAGCGCGTGCCGATGTCGTTGACCCCCAGGCCGACCTCGAGCCCGCCGCCCATCCAGACGGCGCCGAGGTCGAAGCCGCGTCCGAAGCCGCCGCCGTCGGGGCCGGCGGTCTCGTAGTGGCCGAGGTAGTCCACGTCCACCGGCTCCGAGGCGAACAGCGTGTCGGGGGTGGTGAAGGCGACGGCGCCGTCACCACGACCGTAGGCCAGGCCGCGCATCAGCTTCACGCGCGCGCCGGCGTACAGCCCCATGCCCTTGCCGCGCGGATCGCCGACCTGCGCCAGCGGACCGGCCCAGCCGAGGTGTACGCCGGCCGCGGCCATGCCGCTGCCGCCGTCGAGCATCTCGTAGCGCGTGTTCGAGCGGAACTCGGTGCCGTCCATGGCGTCGAGCAGCGCGTCGTTCAGCGTCAGCTCGTTCTGGTAGTAGACCTGCGGGGCCGCCGCGAGGAAGAAGCGGTGCACGCCGAAGCCGAGCGACGGACCGTTGAGGACGGCGCCCTGCCGGCTGCCGTCGTCGGGGAACACCGAGCGGATGTCGCCCAGGTCCATCGAGAGGTGGCCCTTGCCGACCACCACGGTGATGTCGTTGCCCGGCGTGTCCGGCTCGACGAGCTGCAGGTTCCAGGGCGGGTTGTAGAGCAGGTTGGCCAGCTCGTAGACGTTGAACTCGGGCTTGTCCGGGTCCAGTTCGGGCGGATCCGCCAGCACCGGGATCACGCCGATGGGCAGCGGCAGCGCCCAACCCGACTGCTTCTCGCGCGGGACCGCGCGATAGGCCACGTTGGCGCCGTCACTGCCCGGCCCGCCGCCGGCCAGAACCACGCCACCCATGGCCATGCGCCTTGCACTGAAGGTCTGGGCGTCGGCCGAGCCGGCGACCAGGATCAGGGCCAGGAGCGAGGCCAGCAACACACGACAGGACATGGAGTTCGGCTCCTTGCGGTGAGGGTCCTCCGGCGCGGTTTCGCCACCGGAACGAGACCCATCGGCGCAAGGACCGGGCCAAGCGCGGGGCGGCCAGGAGCCCCCCGGGCGACCTCAGCGGTCAGTGGCGGCCGAAGTAGTCCCGCAGGGCCTGGCGGTGCGCCGCGAAGGCGATGGCGCGCGGCAGTGCCGAGGGCGCGAACCACTTCGCCGCGGTCGCGTCGTCGCCGGCGCGGAGTCGTCCGCCCTCGCGCTGCGCGGTGTAGAGGATGAGCACCGCGCGGGAGCGCGGATCGTCGAGACCGGCGTAGACGCCGAACAGGCCGGTGAGCCGCACCCACAGGCCGGTCTCCTCCTCCATCTCGCGCACCGCGCATTGCTCCGGCGTCTCACCGTACTCCATGAAGCCGGCAGGCAGGCACCACGCGCCCACGCGCGGCGCGTAGCGCCGCTTCACCATGAGCACACTGCCGTCCCGCTCGAGGATCACGCCGGCGGCCGGCACCGGGTTGTGGTAGTGGACCCAGCCGCACAGCGGGCAGACGGGACGACGCTGGCCGTGGTCGTCGCGCTTCTCGAGCGGCGTGGCGCAGCGCGGGCAGTAGCGGAACGGCATGCGGGTGGGCATGGGCGCACACTAGCCCACCCGCTCGACCGCGGTCTAGTCTTGCGGTGCCGTCGCGTCCGCGGCGGGAACCGTCCGCACCCGCCAGCCGCGCTCCGCCGCGAGCAGCGCGAACGCCGCCAGGTAGAGCAGCGCGCCGCCGAGCAGGGCGACGCGGAACCCGAACACCATGGCGCAGGCGACGACCAGCGCGCCGCCCAGCACCGAGCCCAGCCCGTTCACCGCGAAGCCCCAGTCCACCAGCGGACCGACGCGCAGCACGCCGCGCGGGAACGGCA